>DASYOD010000106.1:0-4122 GCA_036008085.1 Terriglobales bacterium | reverse complement strand
CAAGAAAGCCAGGACCGGCTATTCGAAGACTCCAAAGAGGGCGGCTACTTTGATGTTGGCGCCTCGGACCATTCGCTATTGAGCCGTACTCGAGAAGCTCACGACGGTCCCGAACCGTCGCCTAATTCGACTGCCGCAATGAACCTCTTGCGGCTCGCGCAATTCACGGACCGCGCTGAGTGGCGCGTTAGAGCGCAAAATACGCTGTCCGCTTTCTCAGCCCGGCTTGAGTCTGATCCCGCCGCGCTTCCGGCGCTTGCCTCCGCTCTGGATTTTCGGCTCGCACAAACCGAACAAATCCTAATCGCCGGTGACCCGGCCTTCCAGGACACCCGTGAACTGCTGCACCAGGTCAACACTAGGTTTCTCCCCAACAAAATTCTTTTGCTCGCCGATGGTGGGAGTGGTCAAGAGCAACTGACCCGCTGGCTGCCTTTTATTGCAGGAGCCCATCGACTCCAGGACCGCGCCACTGCATATGTTTGCGAAAACTATGTTTGCAAGCTGCCAACCGCGGATCCTCATGTTTTCGCGCGTCTCCTCGACGAGAAGCACTGAGGACCTGCGGCAACTGGCGCGCCCACCGTTTGGTCCTTACTTCCTATAGGCGCGATTCAAGACTCTCTGCCATCGCGGGGAAACTGGTAAGATTGTCATCGAATGCACACGTGCCCGGCATGTCGGCAAGTCATCAATCAGCCGAGTGACCTCTGTCCCAGCTGCGGCGCGGACTTGACGCCGCCTGCGGGCCGCGAATCCACCGCGCCGGATAAAAAATCGCGCTTCTTGACTGCTACTGTGTTGTGGAGCGCCATAATCACGATTCTGTGGGCGATCGCGTGGTTCGCCTTGCCATGGCTCATATCAGGCTCCAAGCCTGCGGCGGAGTTGCGCGCTCGCGAAACTCTTGCGTCGCTGCAAGCGCAACTCGAGGCCTACGGCGTCTCCAACGGCAGCTACCCGCTCTCACTGGAAGTTCTCGGTGATCGCGCTCAACAAGCAACGCGGACAGCGGAGTCGGTTCGCTATGTGTTGCACTACGCGTCCGGAAATCCGGATGTCGACGGCCACGTAAAAAGCTACTCCCTTGTGGCACGCGCCAAGAGTTTCGGTTTTCTCAATTTTTACACGGACCAGACGCGCGTCTTCCGCGCCACGCTCGAGGACCGCGCCGCCACCGCCCAAGACCCTCCCCTCAGACCGAATTCGTGAACAGAAATCATTTGAGACCGCCAACGGCATCCGGCTGTCAGGCGCGCCAGCTTTCAAATCTCAACTCAGCGACACGCAGCTTTGGCAGGTTAGCGAATTGGTCGCGCACTCGAATGAAATTCCTGATTCCGTGAAGAAGATTCTCGCTTCGGATTTGTCAACGTCGCCAGTAACTCTTCCGCGTTCGGCATCGGCTCAGATTCGGCTAAGTAAGGGCCTGAGGAGACAGAAAGCATGAGGAAGCCGGCTTAATGTGCATCGTGGCGTTCTGGCATTCTTGTCGTCGAGTGTTCTGAGCCAGACCCGGAATCCCAATTCTAACGCTGCTAAATCTACGCAAGTCATTGAAGTGATCGCCAAGAAAGATGAATTCTCGCCCGACCAGATCCATGTCAAAAAAGGCACGAGGGTACAGTTAAAACTACGGGCGGACGACATTGCACATGGCATGAAGCTGAATCTTTACCCCGAAGGAGCGCGCAAAGACGGAAGCCTGGGATTGCTCTTCGAGCATCAGCAGGGCAATACAAAGGTGAAAAAATGCCAGGAAGAGATCCATCGAGTTTGTTGCTGCTCGCGCTGGTACTTATGATTTCGAGTGTTCCGTGCAGTGTGGTCATGGCCGATGATTGACAAGCTTATCGCCGAAGAGTAGACCGCGATCATGCAAGGCTAGCTGACCACAGCCATTGATTTCTTGCGTTGGCGCAGCCTCCGGAAAAATGAACAATTCGTCATCCACCGGACACCAAAACTTCATTCTCAATTGATAGAGTTCTGCAGCCTACTTCAATAGCTCGTTAACCGGGTAGCTATAAAGATTGGAAGCGCGCCAATAACTATTTGCTTAATGCACGGATTGGTTTTTCAAAAAGCGCGCCATCAGGGGCAGAACTTCGAATGAATCCGAAACCGTCGAAGTTTATTCTAGGGGCGTGGATTATAGCGCTTCTTTCCCTACTTTCGTTTCCATTACGTGCGCAGGTCGCCGACGCCACGCTGGCCGGTACCGTCACCGACCCGGCAAGCAAGGTCGTTCCAAACGCCAAAATCTTCATCAAAAATGTCGTCACACGCCAATCAGTGGAGACCCAGACCGATTCGGCTGGTCTCTACAAGCTATCAAACCTCGTGCCTGGAGATTATGAGGTTTCCGTGTCAGCCGAAGGTTTTAGTACGAACACAACCAAAGTGATGATCGCTGCAGGAACCAAGCAAACGCTGAACTTGACATTGGCTGGTGTGCTTTCACTGGGGGACTTGGGCTTTTCTCCAGCCCAGACCCAGGGAAGTGCTCAGGATCAGGCAAGGCTCAACAAGCGGTCGCATATGCTAAAGATCCATCAGCGGATAGGTCTAATAGACACGGTTCCGTTAGTCGCCACCGTTATCCTGGGAGCTGGCGCCGGAGGCAAGAGCACTAGCTCAACAGACCGTTTTGCTCATCTTGCCCTTGGTTCGGTAACCGGGGACTTGTATTTCCTGAGCGCCTATTATGCGATTCGAGCGCCCAAAATCCAAGGGACCGAAACCCGCGGATCGATCCGACTGCACAAAGCCTTGGCGTGGATTCATGGCCCCGGAATGATACTGACGCCCATCTTGGGAATAATGGCTTTTGATCAGAAAAGTAATGGGGAAAAGGTTCATGGCATCGCCAGCGCCCATGGGGCCGTGGCTATAGTAACAGCCGCGGCGTATGGAGCTTCGATTTTGTCGGTATCGATAAAATTCTAAAAGAGGTTTCGTGAACAAAAACACAGGCCTGGCAATGGTTTTCTTTCTTCTACTTGGGATTCCCATCTTCGCCCAGACAGATAGCCAATGGGTCCTTGAACAATCCACCCTCACCTATCACGTGACTCACCCGCTGCATCAGGTTGACGGTGTTAGCCACGCGGCACGAGGCAAGGGGGTTTGCCATGCCGGGCAATGCGACTTCTTAATTGCGGTTCCAGTCAAAACATTTGATTCCGGGGACAGCAACCGCGATCTTCACATGCTGCAGGTGACGCGTGGTGGGCAATTCCCGATGGTAACTGTCCGCACTCGATTGCCCGAAAGCGCGTCCGCATCAGCGACGATCCATGCAGACCTGGAGATCCAATTTGCCGGACAAACCGCGAAGTATGACCAAGTCCTGTTCCAACAGAAAAGCCAGGGAAACGAGATCCGGATAACTGGAACTATTCCGGCCACACTAACCGATTTCAAGATTGATCCACCGTCGCTGTTAACTGTAGCTGTGAAGAACGAGATGCCGGTGCGAGTGGAAATGACTTGGCAAAGGCAGAAATGACATGGCGTTAGGATCCGGTGCGATGTTGGGAGACAGGCCGGTTGCCGCCGTTAGCCTTCGCACTTTGAGAGGGATCGCGTTTTGTACCGCGGAGCAGCTTATGCCTTTGACAAACTTGTTGTGCCGTTGGGTACCCAGCTGATCGTTCCGAGCTTCACCCCCTGGCAATCGAAAGCCGGACGAAATCGATGAGCACGTAGCTTTGCCGGTCATGTTTTTGCAGGTTTGCTAGCCAAACTTTTCTTTTTCTTTCTCGCCTCAGCGCTTCCGCTCAGCTTCGCGGGTTCAACTACCTCATGAAATCATAAGATTATTCGGCGTGCTGGAACAAAGCTCAGACAACGGCTCGTCGATGTTTTGTGTCCATCGCATAAAGATATCATTCGCGACTCGCCATGACGGGCGCCCTGCGCGCTGTGGCGAGCCCGCCAGGCCACCAGTTCCAATCGCCTGCAATACGAAGGAGCGCAGGACCGATCACAATACGAACGAGTGTCGCGTCAATCAACACGGCGACCGCCAACGTAAATCCGATCATCTTGACCACCAGGAAATCTCCGAAGGTGAATGCCGCAAATACCACGATCATGATCGCGGCGGCGCTCGTAATC
>DASYOD010000105.1:0-2733 GCA_036008085.1 Terriglobales bacterium | reverse complement strand
ACCTGCTCCATCTCTTCCAGAAACACCTCTCGCCGTGTCTTTTTTGTGTACCGCTCAAAACCATTCATGGTCGCCAGAGTCCTTTGTTGTTTGTTTGTCGATCTCATCTGGCGGCAACTTACTCTATATTCCTGTGGAAAGGGAGACCTTATTCAGAGTCTCCCTAAAGGAGCAAACCGCGCAAGCAACAGCGGACGTGAAGCGCGATGCCAAGGCTGTGGCGGCAGGGATCAGCGAAGGCTGGAGCCGCGATAAGCAACTCGATTTGAACGCGGCCACAAAAGACCAGTTGCTTAGCCTGCCGGGTGTGACCGCGGCAGAGGCAGACCGGGTGATTGCAGGGCGTCCTTATAGCGAAACTGGTGACCTGGTCACGCGGCGCATCATGCCGAAGACAGAGTATGACGAAATTGCGAATCGGCTCACTGCCAAGAAATGACGATCAAGCGCTAGCGGGAATTGATCCTCAGTTCTCGGTCGTCTAGGGTTGGCGCCCAGTAGAAACTTTTTCTCCGCGGAGGCGCAAGTGAGGAATTGCCCGTTCCAAAGCCGTTTCGCTGTAGCGCACCCAACGTGGAGTCGGACGCGGCGTTAGCGCCAGCATGTTGGATACGTGACATAAGGACGGATGCAAATCTGCGACCAGCTTGACGAATGCTGTGAGCGGCACAGCAAGCAGCAAGCCCATCACACCCCACACCCAGCCCCAGAAGAGAATCCCAACCGTCGCCGCCACCGGCCCGATACTTACGCGAGTGGCAATAAATTTCGGAATGAGGAAATTCGCGGACACGACATGCAGTAAGAGGATCGTCAGGGTGATAACGATATATGGTCCCGGTGTGTTGAACTGAAGCATGGCCGCTGCAAGAGGGAGCGCAAGCGAAGCGATCAATCCGAGGAACGGCAGCAGATTCAGGAGCCCACTGGCAATTCCAAGAGGTATAGCGCCTTTCACGCCGATACGCCACAATACCAGCGTGGTCGCCGCGGCCATCACGGAGCCGACGAGAAGGTTGCCGGCGACAAAGCCGCGAATCATCTGGTTCACGTTCGTGATAAATCGAGCCGCGTCTATCCTGGAACTGAAGAGGCCATTCATTCGGATGGCCATTTGGTCCTTAGTGCAGAGCATGAAAAAAGTTAGAAATGGAACCACGCCGGCAATAATCAGCGCTCCCCACACAGATCCCACACCGCGCACCAGATAATCAGGCCAGGTTGGCGATTCCTGCAACCGAACTTCGGAGATTTTCTTGGTTTGATGCACGTCGTTCGTAAAATTTCCAGCACTTTGCTGAAAGTCTTGGATCTTTCGGCTAATTGGCTCAATGCTGTGCTGAATAGTTGAGGCGTACACTGGAACTTCTTCTGCAAAGCTCATCGCTCTTCCGTAGAGCGCGTAACCCAACAGGCCGATCAGCCCGATGCCTGCGAGCGCAATGCCCGCCGCGGCCACGCTACGCGGCATATGCAGTCTCTCCAGTTTCACCACCAAGGGGTCAAACAGGATCGCAAGAAACCCCGCCAGGATAACCGTGATGCAAATCGAGCTCGCATAGTAGCCGAACACGGTCAGCAAGCCCGCCACCATTATGAGGAGCAGAGTCGCGATCCGGCGAAGCAACTTATCGGACTGTGAGGCCGAAGACGGCAGCGCCATTCTTAGCACGCGCACTTGACTCTGTTCAGCAACTGCGCTCTGATTGGTAACCTGGTCGGCCATATGTTTTCCGCGCGCAGATGCGCCATTGCCGTTGGCTGGAAGACTGACAGTCGCCGGTTCCCTGCAGCGTTGGAACGGGAAGCGGCGGGCATCAGTTGTTGCGAATCAAAAAACATGCTCCCGATGGAGCCCGCGTAGTTTACTTCTGCAGCACTTCTTCGATCTGCCCGACCTTTTTTTCAACTTTGCCGAGGTTGTGTTCGGCTTTACCTTCAGCCTCTAAGTCAGGATTGTTCATGACTTGGCCTGTTTTCTCTTTGACTTTGCCTTTCACTTCATGAAAATCGCCTTTGATCTCATCCTTCGTACTCGGGTTCATTTGTTTTCTCCTTGTCGTTAAATAAGATAAATCCGTTCATCCTCATCGCGAGGTCTCGTTCCTGCATCCGAAAACGCCTTCGTCCTTACAATTTCAGAAGTCTGTCAAAAAAGGAACGATAACGTTGTAAGGCAACCCGCAGGTCCTCAGTGGAAACGTTGTCGGCACGGTCCCACTGCTTTTCCAACGCCGACCTCTCGTTGGCGAAACCTTCCGCGAGTCGCTGCATCACCGAGGCTACCAGCTGGTCGGCATCTTCGACCGTCCGGCGCGGCTCGTCGACGAAACCAGTCTAAAGCTTGCTCCACTGCGACCGGAAATCACCCATCTCCGGTTCAGAAAACAAGGGCATAGGCTCTGAGACTGCAGCGGCCCGGTGCAAACTTTCGGGTTCTTGGCCTTTCACCAGCTTGGGTCCGTCGGGCTGCTTTGGCGGAATGCCGTCGCTCGCTAATTTGGCAGTGGGAAGTTCTTCCTCTATTCTCTTCAGTTCAGCCATTATGCCACCTCTTCCCTTTCCACAACTGTTGGTACCTGCGCCAGTTCGTCAAATAGGGAGCGGTAGTGAATCATCGCCGTTCTGAGATCTTCCGTTGTTGCGGAGTCTTTCCCAACCCGCAAGGCAATCTCGTGCGCAAACCGGTAGTTCTCTACCACTCGGGGATGGTCAACAGAAATGTCGGCGGCA
>DASYOD010000104.1:0-23965 GCA_036008085.1 Terriglobales bacterium | reverse complement strand
TTTCTGTTGACCCCCCAGATCGGCGTCGGCCTCGCAATGGCAGCATGTGCAGCGCTCATCTACGTTCCTTTCGCACAGCGGACGCTGCTTCTGATGGGAGACCGCTCGCTCGATTCAGCGTGAACAGCGCTCGGCAGCGGCCGAACTGGCGAGAAAAACACCCATCGATCGCTCGCAAGAAAATTTCCAATGGAGCAAAGTCCAATCGTCAACAGATTTGCGACGAGGACACCCATGCCGACCTGACCTACCAGAAAGCGCATTAGCAGTAAGCTGCCGAAGATCGATATAGCCCCGTTGCTCAGATGAAACCGCACTAACCGAATGCCAGTCTGCGCGCGGCGATCACTCCAAGTGAAACGCTGATGCCACAGAAAGTTGTGCAGCACGGCAACCTCTACCGCGAGGCCGGTTGCCCATAGGTACTGGAGGCCAATGGCAGTAAGCGCTTCGAGCGTTAGAGGCTGTACCACGATTCCCAGTGCGCCCACTAAAGCGAATTTCGCTGGCCGTTGAATTGCGGGCCACCAAAACAGAGCCGGGGCACTTGTTCTCCAACGTTTGCCATTCATTGGATTCTTTCCTCGCGGTAAAGCGTCAGGGTGTGCCTGATCGCCGACACGATGAGCATCAGTGCCATCCCCGCGATTGCGGCAACACCTCCGAAATCCAACAGACGCAATTGCGTGTGAGGGACTTTCGCGGTCGGCCATCGAAACAGCGCGAGGTTAGCGGCGGTTAATAACAGACGTATTTCCGTTGGGCCAAACTTCCAATAGGAGAGTTGAAACTGGCCCAGGGTATAGGTCGCCAGGTAAGCCTCGATTGAAAGCATCAGGAAGGCAACGAGCATCCCGAATGCGATTCCCGGATGAATGTATCCTGACAACGCAAGGCCGCCGATCAAGAAAAAGGCAGCGATGGTATCGACAATGTGGTCCACGTAAAACCCGTAGCGTGGTCGCTGGCAGTTTCGTACCCGGGCCAAAGTGCCGTCCAAACTGTCCCCGAGCCAGTTTAGGGCCAGAAAGAAAATACCCAGCAAGAGCATGCAGCGATTCCATCGTGCCAGGGCATAGCAGACTCCGGCCGTGCACTGCGCGACGAATCCAACGAATGTCAGGTGGTCAGAGTTGATCCAGTTTGGTGTGCGGTTCGCCAGCCACACCAGGGTTCTCTTTTCCGCAGCTGCAACAAAACTTTGCTGCAATCGGGTCGCTGGAATGAAGGCCAACGGTTTCAGTTCTTCTCGCAAATAAGTCTGAGTAGACATTGATCTCGTCCCCAGGTGAGGCGTTGCGAGACCCAATGTCCTACATGACCGCAGCTAAGATCAATACATCGCCGAACACGCAGGGAACAAACGAAGATCATCAGTTAAAGGTCTGAATGCAAAAGGGCTTTCGGTAAGGGTCATTTGAAATAGCGTCCCTGTCAGATCTATTTGGTGGCACTGTTCTTAAGAACGAGCACGAGAATGCGTCCGTCGGAGTGAAATTCCCCGCCCGTTGCGGTTTTCGCCGTAGTTAACGGTTGCGCCGGCGTAACGTGATCGCGCTGAATAACCAGGCCAGTTCCGGACAGCGTGCCATTGACATATTCACGCTCTCCATCGATTGCGGGGTCGATCTTATGTGTCAGGCCATTGTTGCGCTGATCCCGTTCGAATCCGATGTCATGGGTAGCTGCGACGCACCACAGCGGACGTCCATCCACTTCGTAGGTGGACTTCCAAACTCGTAGGTGATTCCGCGACATGGCAACCTTAACCGGCTCTGCGTGGGCAAATCCGTAATCCTGAGCCCGGCCAAAGAGAAACAATATGCTCATGGGCATCGTCAGATAGTCTTTTTTCTCCAGCGAATCGACTATTGCATTCAGAGCTGTATTTTCCACTTTCGCGTCTACTTTCACCCACCCTGCGTCAGTGAACGCTTGAAGCACTTGGTCCTGAGTTCCCACGAGTAAAACGTTGACCATGTCCCCCGGTTTACCGGCTGGATCAGAAACTCGACGCGGAATTTTATTCAGTAGATCCGGAGTAATACCGGGCACGCGCGTTTCGGCCGGTCCTCCGGGATTCGTGGCATCTTTCGAACCTTCATCGAGCACTTCGATTTTTACGTGAAAGCTTCCCGTAGCCGTCGCGGCCTCGCTCATGCTCTGATTCAGGCCGACGAATAACCTGCCCGCTACTGGCACGACGTATTCTTTACTGGCACCCACCAGAAACGCCTGCGCATAAGTGTCTGGACCGACACGACCGATGAGGGCCCCATGACCGGCATCTCCAACTGCATACTGATGAAGCAGGTCAGCAAATCCGCGCGGCAGGCCGTCCGGGCCGAACGTTCCTGAAGATCGCGTTTTTCCGCTGTAAGATTGGTCGGCCGGATACGTGATTTGTCCTTTAGCAGTGAACCGGAGCTTCGCCCCACCGTGCACGTCGATGTTGGTGTCTATCCATTCCTTCGTTGCAGGCACGTCAATTTCGTAGGCCTTCACGGAGGTTGCGCTCGCTGGTGCCGTCTGCGTCAACGCGGGGGTAGGGATGAGACTTGTCAGACATAATGCCAGCACACATTTCGCGATTGTTCCAGGTTTCATAACTTTCATCGCCTTATTGATACCTCAAAGTAGGCAGAATATCGTCGAAAGGGAGTCTTGTGCAACGACTGCTCGTGGGATAAAAGTTGAGTCCAACCGCAGGATGATGAACGGATAAGGCGATCGCTTGTCGGGTGCGGATATTCTAAGTCGACGTGCCCTGCCATCGGCAGTCTTACCAGTACAACTTCATCGCAAACTGGAATTGCCGAGGATCATACGCCGCGGTCGGTTGGCCGGCGGCCGTCCAGAGCTGATTCACGGCTGCCACATTGAATTTATTCGCAATGTTGAACATGTCTGTGATCAGCTCGAGATTGAATCGTTCCCCGAAATAAATACGCTTGGCAATGCGAAGGTCGTTGAATACGGTCCACGGTTGCACACCGGCGTTGCGGGCAAGATTGCCATCGAGTGAGAGCAGTGTCGTACTCGAGGTCGCGGTAAAGCACGGCTCCTGCAGCAACCCGGTCGGAGAATACTTCGACGCTACCACCGGCCCACAAGCAGGATTCCCCGCGCCCGTTGCCACATTCGGACGCGCCGCCGTCGGGGCAAATTGGAAGTTCGTGTTGTCTCCAGTCGTGATCAGGAACGGACGCCCCGACCCGGCTTCCACAATCGGTGCAACCGTCCAGTTGCGGAAAAATTTTCTGGCAAAGCCGTCGCCCGCAAGCGTTCCCGACTGGTACACGCCGCTAAACACGAAACGGTGACGCTGATCGAACAGCGAGTTCGATTCTTCGAGTTGCGGATAGTAGCTGTCCTGTGGCGCCAGCGGCGATTGCAAATCCGTGGAGTCGTCAATCGTGTGCGAATAAGTGTAGGACGCGAGAAATTCGTAGTGGTTGCCGAAGCGTTTACGCAGGTTCGAGGCGAAGCCATCGTAATTCGAACTGCCGTTCGAATAATTCGCGTCCATATCGCCGAAGGGCACCACCACGCAGCCACCAGCAGATTCAAAGGGAAGCGTGTTGTCGCACTTGCCTCCATTGGGGCCAAGCCCTAACCCATCCGCGTTAGCCAGCAATGCGGCGTCTGCCAGGCAAGGTCCGCCCGCGAGTGATGGGTTCAAGCCTGATGGTCGAAAGAAATTCAACATTGCTGCGGGCGCGAACGCTCCCGATGGTGGCAAACCAAATGCGCCCGGGCAGATCGCGACCGACAGCGGGCTCGACGGATATGACGGATTGGTGGTGGGAAGTCCAATTGAATTGGCGAACGCAACTGCATTCTGCCAGTTCTTCACCAGCAAATCTCCACGTACCGTATTGGCATTGATTGGCCGGTTGAGGTGCCGCCCGCCGTTAAAGTTATAAGCCAGACTCAACGCGAATCCTCCTCCGAGATCTTGCTCGAAGGTGAAGTTGGCTTGTTGAGAATACGCATACACAAAGTTTTTCGCCTGCGGATAACCGAACGGCTGAAATGCCAGCGGGAAACCGGTTTTTAGATAATTCTGATTGATAAAAACCGATTGTGGAAAATTGAGCGCCTGGAATTGCTGCTGATTCGGCAAATAACCCAGGTTGGTCGAAAACGCAGGCGGGATACACGTAGGCACGGTCTGTATGCCCTGGAAAATGTTGCTCGCATTCAAATTCAAAGGACTGCTGTTGGCTGCGTTCGTGTCGCAGGGGCTGCCTCCGGCAAACAGCAACTGCCCGCTCCTCGATCCGTCCGACGCATCGCCTAGGAAATAGAGTCCGAGCAAAGGATGATCATAGAAAATCCCATAAGACCCGCGCAGCACCGACTTGCCGTTGCCCTTCGGATCCCAGGCAAAGCCCATGCGCGGTTGCACATTGTTGGTATCCGTCTGTATGCCCTTCTGCAGGCCCAGCGCGTTGTATGCGGTCAGCGCCAACGGATCCGGCGCAGCAAGTTGTGGCGGGAACTCAATGTCATAGCGCACGCCCAGGTTCAGCGTAAGGTTGGGCCTTACTCGCCACGAGTCCTGAAAGTAGACGCCGAGAGGCTTGTTGGAAAAACTGTCATTCGGATTGCCAATCCCCTGAATGAAATCTTGCGGAACTCCTAATCCGTATGCTTGCAATCCTGTGATTCCGGGGATGGCCTGCTGCAGGCTCGCCGGCAACGAGTTGAAAATCGAACTGGGAATTATCTGGCCCGCGGTGAGCGCTCCAAAGTCATACACGCCGCCGTAGTTCACCGTGAACGTCGCTGTGATCGGAATGTAATTGAAGTCCACGCCAAACTTCATGCCGTGCTGTCCGTTGGTCAGGGAAAAATTGTCGGTGAACTGGTAGCGTTGCTCGACCCGTTGAATGTAGGAATAAGGTTCTCGACCGAAGTATGCGTAACCAGGAATATTTACCGCCGGATCCGAACCGCCCGGCGCATTCGCATAGAAGTAAGACAATCCCCGCCGCGCATACTGGAAGCGGAATTCGTTCACCTTGTTGTTGCCTATCGTCCACGTGTCCTGAAACACCCCGGAGACGTCGCGATAAGTCTGCTGTGAGGTTCTCGAGTAGGCGTTCTGTCCGAAGGTCTGCCCTTCGCCAGCAACTTCGATACCAGTTATGGTGCTGGGGCTGACATTCGCCCGCAGCATGATCCGGTTATTGCTGGTCACGTTGTGATCGATTCGCAGCGAGTAAAGGCTCGTACCCTCGAACACGGGAAAATTTCCCACTTGCGCATTCAGCGTTTGGAATGATGCCGGCAACCCATTGCACAGCGTGTTTCCAGGATTGCAGGAGCTCGGAAATTGCGTCAGCGGACTGGTTCCATTCGTCGGAATGGGAATCGCATGCAGCGCCGCCAGCAATCCAAACGACTGCGGATAACTCCCGTTCAATGCGATGGCCGATGACCCGCCTGCCAGAAAGGCATATTCTTGCAAAAGCTGTGGCGGCAATCCCGGGCTGCTCAAAAACGCAGCCTGTTGCGGCGTGACCTGAATATTGAAAGTTCCCGGAGGCGCCAATCCGGGCGCAAAAATGTTGGTGGCATCAAACGGGACCAACCCAAAATTGTCCTGCCCGATGCTGGCAAATCCCGTCTCATGCCGCCGCGTAACTTCGTACGCGAAGTAATAATAAGTTTTATCCTTCTTGATCGGGCCGCCAAATGCTGTCCCCGCTTGCACTCGCGTGTACGCCGGTTGAGACACATTGCTGAAAGGGTTAGTCGCCTGGATATATCGATTCCGCAGGAAGCCGTACACATCGCCGTGAAAGTCGTTCGATCCCGAGCGAGTAATGATGTTGATCACGCCTCCCGCGGCCTGTCCGTATTCCGCTGCATAACTGTTGGTAATGATCTGAAATTCCTGCACCGCTTCCTGCGAGACGGTAGAGCGAACGCCGTTGGTCGAATTGTCGATCGCATTTGCTCCGTCGACGTTCACCAGGTTGGAGCGGGCGCGCTGCCCGCTTATATTCAGACCGGACGTGGGAGCAGCGCCGATGCTCGGAGCGTTATCGCGGAGCACCTGCGAATCCGTCAGGGCGAAATTAATGTAGTTGCGGCCATTGATAGGAAGGTTGTCGATAGCTTTCTGCTCAATGGTGTCGGTCGTCGACGTGCGGCTGGTTTCGATCAACTCGCTCGCTGCGCTGACATTGATTACCTCCTGTGCGCCCGCCAACGTAAGCGAGACTGGAAAATCCAGTACCTGTCCGACGGTAATTACAACATTTTCCACCGTAGCTTTGGCGAAGCCGGGAGCATCGACCGTGATCTGGTAATTTGCTGGCGGCAACAACTGAATGCGGTACTCACCCTGAGGGCCCCCGGTTACCGAGCGCTCCAAGCCCTTGGCTTGATCGCGCACCGTGACCGTCGCGTTGGTTACGAGGCTGCCTTTGGGATCTTTCACGACGACGTGCACGTCGCCCGTAGCTGCACCTTGAGCGAAACCGAACGTCGTAGCAGCCAGCATCACGAGTACCAGCGACACGAACTTCCGCATTGTCATAAAAGTTCTCCGTACTAAAATGACTGAACTGGGAGGACGCCCAGTTTTTGCGAGTAGAAATAGACAACCAATCCGAATTCGTTGGCAGGCTTACGATCAAACATTGTAGAGAAGGCGTGCTCGGCTGCTTTGTACATCAGCCCGCAAGCATAAGCAAGCAGGATTACCAAAGAGCATCGGGTTGGTTAAATGCAAGCGCGAGCATGCAATGTAGGCGGGAGGGTCCACGCTCGTGCGGTGCCAGAAAAGAAACTTAAGCGTTGCGAGTGATGCCGGAGCTTTCTTGCTTCGCGCTCTTTAGCGCCCACGCCATGCGGGGCGTATTGTGAGCGATGCCAAACCGTCCATGCGCATCGAGCAAAATCATTCCGCCATGTCCATTCAGGCGTGACTTCAAATAGTTGATGGCCTCTGCGGCGATCCACTCTGGCAAGCTGCCTGAAGCCACGCGATCGGCCGCCCACTTCGCGAGAACCAGTTTCATGATGGGCTCGCCCCAGCCTGTAGTCGAAGCCGCCGCAGTGGTGTTATCGGCATAGCATCCGCAACCGATCAGCGATGAATCGCCCAAGCGTCCCGGAGCTTTGTTAAGAGTTCCTCCGGTGGAGGTTGCCGCAGCAATGTCTCCGTTACGATCCAGGGCGACTGCGCCCACGGTGTCATGCGAAAGTGTTGAGGCGAACAGGTCAGGCTGTTCTTCTCCGGCGTGGGCCTGAAATTCGCGCAGGCGCTCGATTTCGCGGGGAATTATTAGGTCTCCGTTTTTGCACAGTGGAATGCCATGCTCGGCCGCGAACCGCTCAGCGCCCTCGGCGACGAAATATACGTGCGGGCTTTCGCTCAGGATTTTGCGCGCGGCTCTCACCGGATTGCGCAAATGTTCGACGCAGCCAACGCCTCCAGCGCGCAAGGTGGCGCCGTCCATGATCAGCGCGTCGAGTTGTACTTTGCCATCACGATTAAGAAAGCTGCCGCGTCCGGCGTCGAAGGTCTCGTCATCTTCCATGACCACGACCGCTTCCTCAACTGCATCGAGCGACGAGCCGCCTCGGTTGAGTACCCGCCAGCCTGCGGCCAGGGCGTTGCGCACGCCGTTGAGATGGGCATCGACCATGTCATCGGGAATGGCCCAGGCGCCGCCATGGACGAGCAAAACAGGATCAGTAGGCAAGGAATTTTCTCCGACGATGATCGATTAGTCTAACACTGTGGATATGAGATGCCTCGTAAGCAAAACTGGGCGCCGCACCTACATTCTTTCAGAGACCAGCATTTGCTCTACGATCTCTGCGAGCACCCGATTGGCGTCCGCATCGACTGGGCCTTGCGTGGCTTGCTGAAACTTTTGGGTCCGCTCTTTTTGATCGAGGTAGTAAACGATTGCGGGCAGTACACGACGAACTTCTCCGCACAGGGCGCGCAAATGCATCAAGCCGTCAACGTCCAACGCAGACGATTGCAATTGCGACATCTCTCCGATCAGTTGCTGAACCTGATTTTTCCAGTGATCGAATTCGGTTTCATACCGGAGGAAATATTCAGCGTCTCCAACAATCAACAGTTCCAGCGTTTTCAAATCGGACGCAGTCAGGGGCTTTCCCGCCTTGAGTTTTGGCAACAGGGAAGCGAAGTCCATTTTGGATTGAAAGGCTTCTCGCGCAAGGTTTTCGAGTTCATCGATTTGTTCGCCTAAGGCGCCGTAATTGTCGCTGGTTTCCGCCTCCGTGCAGCGCGATGCAGTGCTGACTGTCTGCTGAATTTCCTTGCCCAGTTCGGGGAGATTATCCATACGCGCCTTTCTAATTCGCAAACAAGTCTAGCACCTGGACATTGGGCCCCGCTTCGACGTCACAATTCGAAACTGCTACCAGCAAGATTCTTTGGGACATGCGAGTGGTGGCGAATAGGAAGGGCAGAGTTTACATTTTTCTGTTGACTGTCCTCGCCTGCGCATACTAATCTTCGCTCACTTTTCGGCTTCCGTTCAGCCGCTGCTTTCTTCCGCCAACTTCGCTGGGCTGTGAGCGCAGTGTCCTCTG
Source organism: Terriglobales bacterium (assembly GCA_036008085.1). Lineage (GTDB taxonomy): Bacteria > Acidobacteriota > Terriglobia > Terriglobales > Acidobacteriaceae > JABDBE01. The sequence continues at coordinate 15,373 of DASYOD010000104.1, read as the reverse complement.
CGGAAACGACCGTTGCACAAAGCTCCGTGCCCCAGAAAAATTGCGTTGGGTGATCTCCGCGTCGAAAGTTAAGACGATTTCACTGGAGCATGCTCCATAGCTGGATGCAGCTTCGCATGATCTTCGTGTGCCTGAAGCTGCGCACCCAAAACCCTCCACCCGCCGCGTTTTGCGGACCTGGCTCAACTGGCCTGCGTGGCGGAAATCCCCCAGGGTATTTTGCGGGACGCGGTCAAAGAACGTTTGAGGAATTCGCGACACCTACAAGGAGGAAATCGTGATCAAAACAGCAAAGCTCCCCGCCGTTTCAATTTTGGCAGTGCTGCTACTCGCAGGAACGGCATTCGCTCAAACCGACCCAGGAGTGCAGAGTGGTAATCGTGGTACCGGCGCAACAATCATTAGCAGCGACCCGAACGGATTCCAGCCGTTTTTCACTGACGGCCAGGCTCGCTTTCAGGCCGTGGAATCCGTTTCCAACAGCCCGTCCGGCAATAACGGCCTTGGGCCTCGCTTTAACTCGAACAGTTGCAGTTCGTGTCACGCGCAACCGGCGGTCGGTGGGACGGGCGCTGCCAGCAATCCGCAATTCGCGTTTGCCGGAAGCCCAGTCGCTCCTAAGGACTCTACTCCGAATTTTATTACCGCCAATGGCCCCACTCGCGAAGCCCGGTTCCCGTTCTTCTTCAACGCGAACGGCGGCGCCAATACCAGCAATCCCAACGGAGGAGTGGAAGATCTGTTCACCGTTAGCGGACGCACCGATGCCGGCAACTGTAATCTGCCGCAGCCCAGCTTTGCTGCCGCGGAGCAAGCAAACGACATCATCTTCCGCATCCCCACGCCGACCTTTGGCGCGGGCCTCATTGAAAACCTGGACGACTCAACCTTGCTCAGCAACCAGGCAAACAATCTCAACAACAACTTTGGCATTGCCGGTACTTTCAATCACAACGGAAACGACGGCACCATCAGCCGTTTTGGCTGGAAGGCGCAGAACAAGTCGCTGCACATTTTCGCCGGTGAAGCTTACAACGTGGAGATGGGGATCACCAACGAGTTGTTCACCCAAGATCGTCCACTGCCCGGAGAAGATGGCAACGGCGGCAGCGGGCTCACCGGTCTGCCATCGAACTGCTTGAATCTTTCCGGAACAGGTTACCCGGAAGATACGTCCAATCCCAAATCGACGCCGCAAGCTGCGGTGTTGGATGACGTATCCGCGTTCGCCAATTTCATGCGGTTTCTGGCTCCGCCGCCGCCCGGAGGAGTGGTGCTGAATGGGCAGCAGGTCTCCCAATCGTCAATCAATGCCGGCGCCTCATTGTTCAACGCGATCGGCTGCACAACCTGCCACAACGCGACACCCGGTTCGACACAAGTATCGAACTTCGTTCCAGCGTTGAGCAAAGTCCCGGTGAATGCGTTCTCGGATATTGAGATCCATCACATGGGCGGTAACTTGGCGGATAACGTTTCCCAGGGCGGGGCAGGCGGCGATCAATTTCGCACGGCTCCGTTATGGGGATTGGGGCAGCGAATCTTTTTGTTGCATGATGGGCGCACCACGAACCTGAACTCGGCGATCGAGGCGCATCAGGGCAATGGCAGTGAGGCCACTAATGTCGAGGAGAATTTCGACAGCCTTAATTCCAATCAGCAGCAGGAAATTTTGGATTTCCTGCGCTCACTCTAGGTTAGCTGGGATCTGACCACTTGCGAGTCTGTCATCCCGAGCGTAGTCAGGGATCCGGGTTCTTTGGCACCGCCGAATAAACTCGGATTCCTCGTCGCTTCGCTCTTCGAAATGACAGTACTCGTGACTTTATTTCATGGGTTAGATGGGCGAGGACGCCGCGCCTACACGGGCGAGGCTAACGCGCCACACAGGAGGGTTATGGAACGCGTGCGGTTGTTCGCTGTTTTCGCGTTGTTGGTGGCATTGCAGGTTTGGGCGCAGAGTGCTCCAAAGAATGGCGGCGATTTTTCCAACAATACCCAGCCGCTTACCAAAGTGCCTGCTGGAGTCATTCTGGTCAAGGGAGCCTGGTCCAGCGCCAGCGATTCTGTTACTCCCGTGCCTGAAGGCGGAAGCGTAACTAACGATGTTTTCCGCGATGCGTATTTCGGGATGACTTATGCATTGCCGAACGATTGGGAAGAAAAATATAAAGGACCGCCCCCGTCAGATAGCGGGCGCTACGTGTTGGCGCAGATCAGGCCTACGGATACTTTCAAAGGGCCAGCGCGCGGGAGCATTCTCATTACGGCCGACGATATGTTCTTCAGCTCCCAACCGGTGGCCAACGCGCTTGAACTTGTGAAGTATGCCAAAGACAATCTGCAGGCTGATTACAAGATGGAAATGTCGCCGACGCAGACCAAGATTGGCACTCACCCGTTTACTTTCTTTGCCTACTGGTCGCCGATTGCAGAGTTGCATTGGTATGTGCTAGCGACGGAAATACGTTGCCATGCGGTGCAGGTTGTCCTAACCAGCCGTGACACGAAATTACTGCAGAGCCTGATGCTCGACCTGAATAAGATGCAGTTGCCCGCGGAAGCCGATCCCACGGCTGGAACCGGCGGCGGCGATGTACCAGTGTGCATTAAGGATTATGCCGACAGTGGCAATTTGATTACGCGAGTGGATCCGGTTTTCACCGAGCATCGATTCAATGCAGTTCCGGTGCGAATCATTATCGACAAGGAAGGCAAAGTAAAGCATATCCATTTCTTGAGCGCATTTCCCGATCAGGCGAAAGCCATCACAGATGCATTTAAGCAATGGAAATTCAAGCCTTATATGCGAGACCGGCGGCCGGTTGAAGTGGAAACCGGGATCATGTTTGGAAGTGCGCTGCGTCCTCCGAGAGCAGAGGCGGAAAATGCGGCTACGCAATGATCGCCGCCTCACGATGTGAGCGCACGTAAGAAGTTTGGCTGCATTGCACGCGTAGGGGTTGTCCTCCCCCGGATCGTCGATGCAATGGCAGGTCCCTGGCGCCAGCGCTGTGCTGGCGCCTAAGGCCTGCAATTTATGCTTGCCTCCGGCTTTATACCCCCCATTGCAAGATTGCTCTTGTAAAGCATTCAGGTTATTGCGGCTCTCTACGGGCGAGGACGCCCGCGCCTACACTTTGTTCCGAGCGAGGACGCCGGGCCTCTATCTCACGTCCCGCCTCCATTCATACGCGTTCTGCATTGGTAAATAGCTATGCTGCCGCACATAGGTACACTTGGCGAAGAGTGAGGATCGCAATCGCTCTGCCAAGATGAGAGTCTTTCCCAGGGTTTTTTCGGTCGTGCTTTTTCTGGGGGCGATGGTTAACGCTCAAACCGCGCCGTATGCAGGTGTTGGGATAGGCGTCAACGGTTTGGGGTTTCAGTCTCCTTACTACGATGCCGATGTGGGTGTGGATTGGGGAGATATAGGTCCTACATTCCTTGAAGCAGAGTTTGGAGCGGATACTGCAAATCCCACCGGGCTTGACAATGGCGTCACGGTGCGCGGCCATGGCGTCGCGATGTGGCGGACATCGCCGCATTGGCGCCTCGGCGGCGGGATTCATTTCAGCGAACTGTACACCTCGATCTACGATAAGCAATCCGTCTGGCCGACTCTGGGCGCCATGATCGAGAACAACTGGTTTCGCATGAATGCGCAGTTCCTTATACCGCCGAGCCCCAACCAGTTGGTCGGACCGTTATTCGACATGCGGGTGCATTTAAGAAAAAGCATTTACTTCCGTGAACGGGTCGGGATTTATTGGTATGTGGGATCAATTGACCCATCGCGTCATGCGAGTGCGGTCGCGGACTTCGGTGTGTTGTATGTTTTCCGCGGGTGCGGGAAGGGGTGCCAGTAAGGTTCTTACCGTTTCAAACAAAATCACTGTCATCGCGGGGGATCTGGTTTCTGGCAGCGCGCGCCGCGAAAGGCCGAGATTCCTCGCTTCGCTCGGACAACATGTGTGTAGTGGATGGAACGACAACCGAGACCTTCAGTTAGACAAAGTTTTTTCGATGGCAACGCGAAGGTCGTCGTACTCCATCAACCCGGGGTGATATAAGGCTACACGTCCTTTCCGATCGACCAGCACCAGAGTCGGCGTGGTGCTGGCACCGTAATTAGTGAAGTTGGCTTTGCTGATAGGCACCGGAATGTTTTGCAAACCGGGATAGAAGTGCTGCCAAACCTGACCAATGTATGCGATCTCATCCTTGGGCTTCGCATCTTCTCCCTTCGCGGCGTATCCATAAAGTTGAGTGGGAGCGAGAATGGTCAATCCCTTGGGAGCGAACTCGGAGCTTAGACGGCTGATGATCGGACCCTCGTACTTGCAATCTCCGCACCAGTGAGCCCAGAAAAATAAAAGCACAGGAGAACCTTTGAGTTGGTCCAGCGGAACCGGCCGCGTGCCGAGATATTCCGAGGTACTGAGCGGCGGAGCAGGCAGCTTGGTTAAGCTCAGCAGGTTCAGATTCTTGTGCAGGCGGGGACTGATCGAAGTGTTTCCATAGGTCGCCAGGGCTCGCCGCAGTAGCGCGGCAGCCTGCGCGTTTTGACCATGAGCAGCCAGCACCCGGGCCTCGACCTCAATCGCGGCGCCGAGAGCAATGGGTAGATGCGGTTCGGCATCGAGGGATCGCTTCTGCAAGAGCTGGCGGGCGAGAGTTTCGGTCTCCTTGGCGGCACTGTCGGCTTGCTGAAGGTCGTTGGCGTCGAGGGCTGCGCGGGCAGTCCAGGAGAGAGCTTCGAGATACGCGTCGTCGACACCGTGTTGGGCTCGATAAGTTTGCAGCTCAGAAGCCGCAGCTGCGGAATTCCTCTGAGCCAAGGCGGTGCGAACATCGTTGATAATATCGGCGAAAGCTAGTGACGAGAATAAAACCAGCAAGATTGCGAAACGGGGAAGACGCATCTTTCCATGATGCCGTGAATCGGTAAAAGTTTCCACCCCCGGGACCGCCGCTCGCAACCTGTTGGAAATTAGCCGGTTAGGGCGTGGTAGACGAAATAGTTTGGCAAAACGATGAATGTCTGAGGTACAATCCTGCAGCGTTTGACTTTGCAGTTTCAGCAACTCCCGCGATAGCGTGACCTGCCTGATGTAGTTCTGCGATGGACACAGCGCATATCTAACAAAAAGGAATCGAGCAACACCATGGAAACAGGAACAGTAAAGTGGTTTAACGATGCCAAAGGCTATGGTTTTATCAGCCGTCAAAGCGGCGAGGACGTGTTCGTACACTTCTCGGCCATTCAAGCAGGCGGATTTCGCAGCCTGCAGGAGGGTCAGCAGGTACAGTTTGACGTGGTCAAGGGCCCCAAAGGGTGGCAAGCCGAGAATGTAAAGCCGGTATAAACCACTTACAAATCTAAGAAGATAGGGCGGCTGGCCAGCCGCCCATCATTTTTGGGTGAGACTTTTGGCTCCTGCGGGATCACTCCATTGACAGCGCCAATCATCTGTAATAAGTTCTGAGTCGCGCCAGTCCACCAGCTTATTTCGGCGCATTGCCCTCCCTCATTCTTTTCAAGGCTTCATAGCTTTCATGATGGTCCGGAATCATATTAGTTTCCGGCGGACGAGTTTTGTCTGAAGCGTCAGGCGACTTGTGGAAGCACACTGCGCCGTAAGTGTCGGGGGGGAAAATGAGTAGCTTGGTAAGACAGCCGCGGATCATTCTGCTGATTGGTGTTCTAGGATTGTTTACTGCCAGCGCGCCGGCGCAACAGTATATTTTCACCAACAATAATGTGGCCAACAGCACCAACAGCACTACGGCGCTCCGCGTCAGCGTAACGGGCGCACTCAAGATACTGAAAACATATTCGACCGGCGGGAAGAGTGCGGGCAGCGGTTACTTCGCAGTCTCTACCGTGACCTCCAGCAAAACCAGGCTCGGGGACTGTCTATTCGTTTCCAATGGCGGAGACAGCACCATTGCGGCGTTTCAGATGAATTTGTTCGACGGCAGCCTGACGGCGGTTAAAGGTTCTCCATTTTCCGACGGCGTTAGTGGTGCGCAGCACCTTGGCATAGGATTGGCGACTGCAGGCTCGCTGTTGTTCGCGGGCAACACCAACAACAACAGCATCTCAGTATTACGAATTAGTTCGGGTTGTTCGCTTAAAGTCTTAAAGCAAGTTACAGTTCCAGGTTCGCCCGCGGGTATGAAAGCCACACCGAATGAGCAGTTCCTGATCGCCGCCTACATCGGGCAGATCGATTCTTTCAAGATTGATTCGAAGACGGGCGATCTTACTGAAGTCGGTCCGTTTAACCCCAAAGGGACAGCCTCGGGTGTGGACATCAGTTGCGACGGCACTACCGCATACTTTGGCGATACAGCGACGAACACTCAGGTCGAGGTGTTCAGTGTTGGCTCCAGCGGAGAATTGAAGGAGTTGAACAACTTCACCAACAAGAACGGCGAAAGTTCAAACAACGTCATGCTCAGTATCGATGGCACGCACCTCTATGTAAGCAACACGATGTCGAACGAGATCACGACGCTCTCGGTGGGAGCGAACGGAGCACTAACTTATGACAGCACGCTCAAACTGAAGAAACCGGGTCTTTACGCCCTGGGTCTGGCAACCGGCACCGGTTTGGATCTTTTTGTGTCCGAGGAAAACAATCCCGAGTCTATCGGTGTTCTCGCCGCCGTTGGCGGTATTTTGAAAGAAGTTCCGGGCTCTCCGTTTCCTGTGATCAGGAACGGCTCCGATCCAGCGGGGCTGACTGCAGTGCCAAAATCCTGCAACTAACGAACGCATTATCCGCCGACTAGCTTTGCGAATCGCGGATTAGAACCACGTCGGAATCGGTATGCCCGCGAACCAAACCTAACTGACTGCCATCGAATGACCAATGAAAATCAATGATGTGTTCTGATTTGAAATCTGTAAGTTGTTTTCCGGGAGTACCATCGAGAGGTTGCGACCACAGGTTATCGACACCGCCATGGCGGACAGGGTAAACGATAGCTTTGCTGTCAGGCGAAAAACGTAGGGGACCGCTGCGGGAGTGCTCGAAAGCCATAGTCTTTACAACTTGATCGGAATCGGTTGAGAGCAGCGTCAATGACTCTACGTGTTCGCCGATATGCCCGAAGGCCGCCATGGCGATGGTCTTCGAGTCAGGAGAGACATCATAGGCAGCAGCGAGTTCGTCTGAGATCTGTTGCGGAGTCCCACCTTCGATGGGCACTTTCATGAGCCTATCGCCGTTCACAGCATCCTGATAAAACACCCAATGCCCATCGCGCGAACAGATGGGAGTTTGATCTACCTTGCCGTTTGATAGCTGTTTGAAGTCACTGCCGGACATGTCCGTACGCCAGATGTCCAACACTCGGTTTCCCTGACTGAAAAACCCGTTGAATACGACGTAGCGGCCATCGGGGCATGCGGATGAAAAATCAACCAGGGCGCCGTCGCGAGCAAATAATGGCGTCTTCGCGCTGGATTGAGGATTGAGCAGGCTAAGGCCTGAATTCGACTCGGATGTGACGACCATTTGACCGTCACGTGTCCAACTGAAATTCGAGACTGCCGCGCCTGAGCTGACTTGCCGGGCTTCGGCGGCATTCAAGGACGCAGGCATTGCGAACAAGTTGTAGTGAGCTTGACTCAAGACGCTGACCAGAGTGCGCCCGTCAGCAGCTATGCTGGGCTCGGAGTAGCTGTTGGTGTCGCGTGTCACGTTGTGCAACTTTCCGTCCGGATAAGAGACGAAAACGATTTGCGCATGGCCGAGACTAGTCTGAGCGAGCAAGCCACTTTGATCCGGCATCCAGACGGGACGCTGAATAACATCCGAAGCGGAGGTGAAGAACAATTTCTGTTTTCCGCTGGCAACATCAAACGCCACCAAACCGCTGAAAGCATCTCCGGGTTGAATCACCATGCACACGATCGTCCTGCCGTCCGGGGACCATGCCGGATCCTGCAATCCGCCGCTGACGGGGCCACTGTAGAGAATCTTCTCCTCCCCACCTTCAGCGGGAAGAAGCAAGAGCCGTTGTTTGCCAGCGTCAGGGTTGTTGAAGCGAAAATACGCGATCTGCCTTCCATCGGGAGAGAAGGTTATGTTTGTGTCAATGTCCGTGACCAGTTTCTGCGGAGTGCCTCCGAGCACCGGCGCGCGATACAGATACTTCAACTCCTCGCTGCCGGGTTCGCTGCGCTCAAAGTACAGATAATTACCATCGGGAGAAAAGCGCAAGTGGGCGTACTCTACTTCCGCGGGCGGGATCACTTGCGTGTCGCTATTGGTGGGAAGGTTGCGCAGCCACAGACTTTCCTCGCCGGCGTCGCGAACTACGGTCAAGGTATACTTTGCGTCCGGAGAAATGGCCACCAGGGCGGCTCTGCCCGTCTCTGTAACTTTGGTGATGGAAATATTTTCGAAAGGAATATGACGATTGCGATTGAACAATGCGAAAACGCCGTACCCAGCAGCGGCGATGAGCGCGACCACAACCAGGGTTGCTACCCCGGTGCCCAATTTGTGCTCTCGGGCAGCAGCGACCACGCTGGAACTGCTCGACGGTTGGCGAGTAGGCGCGACTGGCGGATCCGCTACGGGTATGGATGGTCCAGAGGCAGCGGATGTTGGTTTGCGGCCGGATTCTGTGTCGCGCTTCAGCCTTCTAAGGTCGCCGCGTAAATCCGCGGCAGACTGGTAACGCAAATCCCGATCTTTCTCCAGCAGTTTGTCGATAATTTCCTGAAGCTTTGGCGGAACCTGCGAATTGTGCTCCACCGCGGGCGTAGGATCACGTTCCAGAATGGCGTGGAAGACTACTGCCGAAGTGTTGCCGTGAAAAGGCAAACGTCCGGTGGCCATCTGATAAATCACCGTTCCCAGGGAAAAAAGATCGGTGCGGGCATCAAGTTGCTCGCCTCGGGCCTGTTCTGGGGACATGTACGAAACGGTTCCGACCGTACTGCCCGGATTAGTAAGGCTGGCGGTGCGCCCAACGTCCTCAGCGTTGCTCATTGTCTCGGCAAAAAAACCAGCGGCGAGGGTAAGCTTGGCCAAGCCAAAATCCAGAACTTTTACCTGATTTCGCTGCGTAATGAAAATATTCGCGGGCTTGATGTCGCGATGGACTATGCCCTTGGCATGGGCGGCGTCAAGCGCGTCAGCCAGTTGAATGCTTAGATCGAGTACGCGGTCGACAGGCAAGGGTCCACCTTGCAATTTGGTGTCGAGCCCTTGACCCTCGATCAGTTCCATGGCAATGAAAGACTGTTCGCCGTCCTTTTCTGCGGCATAAATGGTGCAGATGTTGGGATGATTCAAAGCGGAGGCGGCGCGCGCCTCAAGCAGAAAACGATCGAGAGCTGAGGAGTCGCGTGCCAAGTCCGGAGGCAGAAATTTCAGAGCCACGCGGCGGCCAAGAGTGAGATCTTGGGCTTCGTAGACCACGCCCATGCCGCCACTGCCAAGGCGTCCCGTGATGCGATAGTGCGAAATAGTTTGACCAATCATGATAGGAGAAGTCGAGAATTTGCCGTAAAACCGATCTTAGGTTGCGTGCGCGAGATGAGTCAAACCGAGAGAAAGAATAAGTGGTGATCGATACAAGTATACCTGGACGCGTAGACCGGACCAGCCCGGCGAAAGCCAGTCACGCTATAAATCCAAACAGGACTCGACTAAACGGCGTTTTCAGCATCGGCCATGGTAGTAAAGAACCGGAAGAAGTTATCTACGCGCGTGGCCTGCAGGGCATTGTGTATGCGATCGCTGACGCCAACCAGATAAAGACTGCGTCCCTCTTTCTGATGCGTCACATAGGCGCCCACCAGCGCGCCGATGCCGGCTGAATCCACGTAGGGGACGTTGGTGAAGTCGATGATGAGGGTAGGGGGGAACTGCTCGCGCGCACTTTGGCCTGAAATTGGAATAGCGTTGTGATTACGAGTGGGCCGCTAAGGCGTAGGACGCGTTGTCCATCCTTGGGGCCAGGGATATCCTCAATGACAAGGGGATCTTGTGGCATGGCCAGATAGTAGTGCGAGTGTCGCGAATCGATTATTAAAGGAATGTAAATTATGAGCGTGAAGCCTGAGGGGTGGCGCTTGATCCTTTGCTGCTCCATAATGCTAAGACGCATTTAAGGAGGAGGAATGGGTACATGGCATTGAAGGTTGGCGATACTGCACCCGACTTCGAGTTGCCCGCAGTCGAAGGTGATCAGCGCTTAAAAATCAAGCTCAGTGATTTCCGCGGTAAGAAAAATGTTCTTGTGACTTTTCATCCGCTGAACTGGACCCCGACTTGAGGGGAGCAACTGCCGGCGTTCGACTCGGATCGCGAGAAGTTCGCCGCGCTCAATGCCCAGGTTCTGGACATAAGCACTGATTCCGTTTACAGCCACATTGCCTGGCAAAAGCATGCCATTGGTACGATGCATTTTCCCATGTGTTCGGATTTTTATCCCCATGCAGCGGTCACCCAAGCCTTCGGCATTATGCGCGAAGGTCCGCCACTTCCCGGGATCAGCGAGAGGGCCGTTTTTATCGTGGACAAAAACGGCAAGATCGTTTTTGTCAAGGTGTATCCGCTGGACCGCACTCCGGATAACAGCGAATTGCTGGCAGCGTTGAAGAGTTTGAAGTAGTGCAGGCGCGAGCGTCCCGCTCGTGCAGTGCGCGTCCCGCGCCGTGGCTTCTCCAACTGCGCTCCCGGAGAATCTGAGAATCTGTGTCGCGGCCTGCACGAGGACGCCCGCGCCCACAAAAAGCAGAGCACCACCATCGGTCCGCGCTGATTTACGCGAAACATCTGACTCACTTCGTCGGTTTCGGCGAAGGCGCTTTTTGTGCGGGCACGATATTTTCCAGATATGCGCCGTCTTCTCCCATTACGATTTCCGCTTTAATCTGCTCGCCGGGTGACAACTTCTCAAGCACACTTGGATCTTTCACCTGGTAGGGCATTGTCATGGCGGCCATGAAACCGGGAATTTCGTCGCCATCGATATTGATCGAGTGGGCTGGTTTATCGATGGATACTACTTTGCCGGTCAAGTTGTACCGCTTCTCAGTTGCGTTTTTCGCCGCGCTCGTCACTTTACTGTCAACCTCTTTGCTGGTGGGCTGCTGAACGCTGTGAGATGGCCCGCAAGCGGCTAAGACGCTCAAACCAATTGAAAGAATCATAGTAAGAATTCTCGCGCGCGTCCGGTATTGCCGATCGAATTGCCGATCCACGGTTTTCTCCTTTACATGCTCCGCGATTCAGCGCGGCTCATGATCTTTTGTTAATAATGAAAGCGGTAACGGAACTCCGCGTAAAGTTGTCGTGGCTCGTTCCAGTGAAAGCCGCCGAACGTCACGCTATTGTCCAGAAGGACGCGGCGATTTGCCACATTGAGAGCAGTCACGGAAAGACTGTACTTCTCCCCGAAGCTCTTCCCGAGGGAAAGGTCAAACGTCGTGTGCCCCGGCAGATAGGTTCCAGGATATTGCGCGTTGGGAAAGCCGTTGTGGAATCCCGAACCGTAGTAAACGTTCGTCGAAGCGTACGCTTGCCAGGGAAGAGTGGCGGTGAAACCCAGGTTCAGAGTGTTTCTCTGATCGTGGTCAACGGGGCCATATCCGGGCGGCGGATACTGCGAGCATATTGGCATCGCAGGGGGACAGATTAAGCCCCCCGTGATAGGTGAGGTTGCTTGCGCGATTTGGTTCGCATAGGCAAGGTGAAATTGGCCGTGCCGCCACAGGCGGGGAGAGCGCAGCGTGAGTTCCCAACTCTGAATCAAGGCGGCATCCCACGTGATCGGCCAGAAGAGATTCGATGCTCCAATATTGTTATGATCCAGCCAATTCTGCGCTCGGGTTTGAAAATGATCTGCGTCCATTACCCATCCGCGAAATGGAATCGTGACGCCAAACTGATACTCTTCATCTCGCTCGCCATGGAGGGGAGCGAATGAAAAACCCTGGCTGTTGGCAAAACCGACCAATGAGCCTGTGGCGGTCAGCAGTGGCGGCGGCTGGTAAAAATGCCCATAGAATGCACGAAAAACCCAGCTTATGCGTGGAACCTTTACGGCAATTCCGAAGCGCGGGTCCACTTCATTCTCCACAATATCTGCCGTAAAGTGCGATTGACGAAAGCCGGCGATTAACGTCAGCCATGGGGCCACTTTGAATTTGTCGCTTATGAACATCTCTTCGAGTCCTCCCGTGAGGGAGGCTGAAGAGGGCGGAAAGTTTTGACTGCCATCCGTAAATTGATTGTTGAAGTAGTTGCTCTGGCGTTGAGCGAATCCGTACATGCCTGCCTGGATGTCATTTTTCCAAACGTTGGCGTTAACGCTGGCCTGCAACCCACCATAATTGGAAGTCTGATCCACATTTGTAGCCACTGGGTAATCGTCGGGGGAGGCTTGATAGTTGGCTTTGGCGTAGTGATAAAAAGGTGAAACCGTTAGCAGCAGGTTTGGATCGAATGTGTGGATCCAAGAAAATGCAATGTAGCCATCGGTTTCGTGCTCGCCGTCGCGAAGACCGTAACTGGGGGCCGCACCTACAGCGACAAGTTGCTGATTTCCGACCGAGTTGGGATCCGGGTCGTAAGGAATCTGGTAATAATCCTGCCGCAGGGAGGTCACCAGTCGAAATTGGTTTTTGGGATCTGGGTTGAAGATGAACGACGCGAATCCCCCATAGCCATTCTCGGCGTCGTGGAAGACTCGTTCAATCGGCGCCTGAAGCCCAAAGTTTGAGCGGTTTCCATTCAAGCTTGCATAGTAAGCGAATCGTTCGGTGTGTCCGCCAAAATTGACTTGTTCGTTTGTCTGGTACCAGTTTCCGAGACTGAGAACAAGTTCCGCCTCATTGTTACGTTCGAAACCGGTTCGCGGAACGATGTTGAAGATGCCGTAGGTGCGGTCCCCGTAATCAGCCTCGTAGCTTCCTCTCTGAATTTCCAGATAGTCGATGTCTTTCGGATCGATTTGTGGACCCAGGTTGGTGGCGATATTCGTGTTAGGTATGGGGACGCCGTCAATGAGCCAGTCGACCTGATGACCGCCTCGCATGTGCAGCATGTCGTGGGTTACATAGGCGCCTGGGACATAGTCGATGATCATTTGCAACGCGTTGGTGCGGTCGGCCCCGGGGGTCTCGCGGATGCTTTCACGGTTCACGGTCGTGGTGGGCGTCACTGTGTCCACCGGCGCCTCCACCGGAGTCTCCGACACGGTGAGACTTTCCTTCGCGCCGGCGATCGCCAACTCGAAGTGCAAGACCGGGGTGGTGTCGGATTGAACAATCACGCCTTGTTGCATTTGCTGAAATCCTTTCGACGAGACTGTGACCGTGTAATTCCCGATCGGGACCGAACTGAATTGGAATTCTCCGCTATCGCTGCAGTCTTCGGCCTGTGTCCAATCCGAGGTCTGAGCCTTCAGTGTAATGTGTGCGCCTTGAATGGGACGGTGCTGCGGATCGTGAACGACGCCGCGAACAGAACCGAAGATCGTGGCAAGCGCCGTGGCGCCCAACAAAAAAAAGACAGACGTCAAGCTGGCAACTCGTCTCATTCGAATATCTCCATTTAGCCTCTGCAGGGCGATGAGCGCATGCCTTCCGACACATCGAGTCGGGGAGGGCAAGAGTCACGCTTGGCCGAAAAGTTCTGCAAACACCTCTGGGCTTGAATTCGTGAGGTGAAATTCAGAAAGTCTTTTTGGAATCAGGCGATGGAGAACTGCGGAGGGGCGCGGCCAGAGTGCGCGTGGTTGATCGATGAGGTGAAGCCAATCGGTTCCGGCCGAGATTGCAGAATCGATGACGCAGAAGTCGCGTGAGCGCTTGTCTTGGAAATTAGGCGTGCCCCGCGGGAAACAGTCAGCGGACGGCAACAATCGTGTTGGCAACATCCCGGCGGCGCATCAAACTGAGCATCATGGGAAGGACGACCGTGCATCGGCTTGCGCAGGCAACAGGCGTGCGGCGACACGGCGGAGATCGCCAGAGCCACTGGTACGAACACTCCTACCAGCAGCAGAATCAGCAACAATCTGGCGGTCGCACGATGCATTGGCTTCAAGCCCTACCCAGAACGTCCGACGATAAGCTGCCTTCAGCCCGAGCCCAGTTTACAACCATAGACGAAAACCGAGGTCACAGAGTTGTCAAATCTTTATTGAATCCTGTCGCCATTGGAGACAGCCGAAAATAATACAGCATATTCCTGTCTATTTCATCAACACCCCGCGGCCGTCATCGGTCAAAAGGACGACTATATATTGATCACTACGAGCATCAATTCGTAATGCGAGCTGTAAGTCTTCTCGCCCCAAAAACCGACGTGCCAGAGGAAGATTGCTAAGCCTTGCCGCGAATCTTTGCCCACCACCAGCGAACGCCGACGAAGAGGAATCGCCAGTCATGAAAGAACTCCGGCTCTTTGCGCTCAAACGCGTGACCGATGAACTGGAGCGTCCATCCCGCCAGGAAAAGCGCCAGGGCATAAATCCACAAACGATGGATTAATATGGCTCCGACGAATAGCGCGAGCGAAATCACAATTGCGGGTATGCCGAGCGTATGACATACGCGGTTTACCGGATGCTGATGGCTGCTGGAATATTGCGCGACCCATTCCTCCCCAGAGCGGCTGCCGAGCATGACGATTCGATGATACACCGCCACACCGAGAAGCGGTCGACTGCGCCGGTTGAGAGGCCGAGTGCAAGCGTGTTAGCATCCTAGGTTTCGGGTAGCTGCTCGATGTTGACCCGTAGTCTACCCTCTTTCATTCGTGGTATATGGGCCCGCCGTAGTTAAGATTCGCAAATTAGGGCGCCGTTCCCACGTTTCGCAAAAAAGTGAGACATGGAGCATCCCGCAATCGAGGCGGTTGTCCTCACATGATTTTATGTAAAGGAGTAATTCCGTGAAAGTTTACGAAGGCGCAAACATCCGCAACGTCGCCGTGGTAGGCCACGGTCATGCGGGGAAAACATCTTTGGTATCGGCCATGCTGTACACCTCGGGCGCATCCCCGCGGCTCGGGCGAGTCGACGACGGCTCCGCGACCACCGATTGGGACGATGAAGAGATTGCGCGCAAGATGTCCATTTCGGCCGGATTGGCGTACGTCGAATGGGGCAAAACTAAAATCAATATCGTCGACACCCCGGGATTCAACATGTTCGTCCACGAAGCCAAGATGGTACTGCCGGTAGTCGACGCGGCAATTGTCGTTGTTGACGGCGTGGCCGGAGTTGAAGTTGTCACCCAGCGGGTGTGGAACTATTGCGAAGAATTCAAAACGCCCCGTTTAATTGTTGTCAGCCGCATGGATCGAGATCGAGCCGACGCCGAACGCGTGCT
>DASYOD010000103.1:0-7777 GCA_036008085.1 Terriglobales bacterium | reverse complement strand
AGGATTATTTCTTCGGAGCGCTCGACGACAATCGCCTGCAGTTTACTGTCGGGCGAGACATCCGTCTTGACCCTCCGCAGCAGGGCGATCCGCTTAACTACTTCATCTATCCCTATGCGGAGTTGGATGGGAAACCGTTCGCTGTGGAGTCCAAGTTCTCCTTCCAAGAGATCGTGCGATCGTCAATCATTACACGAGGGGTGCGTCCTGGTATGACGGTGATTACCTTATCGACAAAATCTGGAGACGGCACCCAATAGTTCCCCGATTTTTTGCTTTCCCGGCGGACGCTCGCTCATGAAATGACGGCGTCTCAGCCTGCCAATGCGTCCGCAGCGTCAGATTAATCGAGTGCTCCAGTTATTTACCAGAATGCTTTTCCTAACTTCGCGCCCCAACCAGATTGAGAAAAACTACTGCTGCCAACCTCCACCAAGGGTTCGGTAAAGCTGCACCAAACTTTGGTACTCACTCCCTCGCGCCTGCGCCAGGGTGAGCTCTGCACTGTAAAGTGACCGCTGGCCGTCCAAGACTTCCAGATAGTTGGTAGTACCTCCGCGATAGCGCATCACAGAAAGCCGGACCGATTCTTCCAGATCGGCTACCAGTTGCTGCTGTTGCACCCGAACTTCATGGAGTTTCTGGTATCCGATCAACGCATCCGACACATCTCCGAAGGCGTGCTGGATGGCCTGTTTGTAAGAGAGCAAAGCCTGTTGGTGTTGAGATTCGGTCAAATGAAGATTGCCGCGAAGGGCGCCGCCGGTAAAAATTGGCTGGGTCACGCTTGCGCCGTAGGACCAGATCGCGGTCTGCGATCCCATCAAGCTCGAGAAAGCGCTACTGCGCCCCAATGCGCCGCCGCCCCCTCCGGTGAGCGAAATTTGTGGGAAGAAGGCTGCTTTGGCGACACCAATTTCAGCGTTCGCAGCGATTAGATTTTGCTCTGCCTGACGAATATCCGGCCGCCGGGCGAGCAGCGAGGAAGGTAGACCTGCTGGCACATCCGGTGGAAAAAATTGTTCCGGCAATTTGAGTCCGCGCGTTACCGGTCCCGGGTAATCGCCGAGCAGAATGTGGATCGCATCTTCCGCCTGTCCAATCTGCCTTTCCAGGTCCGGAATCTGCGCGTTGGCGGTATCGAGCACTTGCTCCGCCTGAAGTACGTCCAGCTTCGTAGCGACACCGTGGTCCAGTCGAAGCGAAGTGAGCTTAACGGACCCTTCCTGCGTTTCGACCGTGTCTTTCGTTATTTGCAGTTCGAGATCGAGTTGAAGGAGTGTGAAGTATGCGCTGGCCACGTCACTCACGAGCGTCAGCGTAACCGTTCGTTGGGCCTCTTCTGTCGCGAGCAGCCTCGCACGCGCCGCTTCCGTGGCGCGTCTCAACTGGCCGAATAAATCGATCTGGAACGTTGCGTCAGCCACAAGCTCCAATATATTTGCATTCAGCGGAAAAAACTGTTCCTTGCCACCTATAAAATTGCCGCCTCCTTGCACTTGAGGAAAGAGACTCGAGCGCGTTATCGCCAGTTGCGCGCGCGCGGCATTGATTCGTTCGGTTGCTAGCAACAAGTCGTAATTTTGTTTCAACGCAATACGAATCAGTTCCTGGAGTTGCGGATCTTGGAAGACTTGCCACCAGGGCAAATCTGCGAAGGAGGCGGCTTGAGGCTGCACCGGCGTGTTGTCGTTCGTATCGCGATACGTGCTGGGAATTTGCACTGCAGGTTTATGGTAGTTGGGACCAACCGCGCATCCGCCGATCAGACCCGAAACCAGAACTGACATCAAGCACAGCGAAATCAGCGACCGCAGACTTTCCATGATCCGTTCCGTTGCGCGTTTCGCGCGACCCAGTCTGTAGCCCATGTCAGTCTCCCTCCGCCGGCGCTGGCGTCGGCTGAACTCCGCCGGGAGCCGGCTCCTTACCGGCGCCTGACCATTTCTCCACCAAATAGAAAATCGCCGGTACTAGAAATATAGCGATGGCACTGGCCGCCAGCATGCCTCCGATCACCGTCGTTCCGATGATCTGACGCGCGACCGACCCGGCCCCGGTGGCCACCCACAGAGGCACGCTCCCGAGGATGAACGCGAATGAGGTCATCAAGATCGGTCGGAGTCGGATTCTCGCGCCTGCCAATGCAGCGTCCACCAGACTCTTGCCTTGCTCGTATTCGTCCTTGGCGAACTCCACGATCAAGATCGCGTTTTTCGCTGTTAGCCCGATCAGCATTACGAGCCCGATTTGCGAATACACATCGCTTTCGATTTGCACCATATAGGGCGGATAAAACCATCCAGCGATCGTGCGCCTCAACCAAAGCGTTGCAAACGCGCCGAACACCGCCACCGGTGTGCTAAGCAGCACGCTGAATGGCAGCGACCAGCTTTCATAGAGCGCCGCTAGAATTAAAAAAACGAACAACAGCGAAAACGCAAAAACAACGGTCGGGGAGACTCCTTGCTGCGCCAGCTTTTCTTGAAATGACATGTCCTTGTAGTCGTAGCCCATTTCCCGGGGCATGGTTTGAGCGAATACTTCTTCCAACGCTTTCATCGCCTGTGCGGAACTGTAGCCCGGGGCCGCGCTCCCGAAGATCTGAGCGCCGCGATATTCGTTGAATCGCATGGTGAACTCTGGTCCGGTTTGGGGATCGAATTTTGTCAGGGCGGAAAGTGGCACATCTTCGCCCTTATTGTTTCGGACGTAAAACTGACCAACGTTTTCCGCCCTCGTTCGGTATTCGCCTTCTGCCTCGATGTACACCTGCCATTGGCGGCCGAACCTATTGAAATAATTAATGAAATATCCGCCCATGAACGCCTGAAGGGTCTTATAGACGTCGCTGATGTTCACCCCCTGCTTGATCACCTTGTCGCGATCCACTGTCACGAACTGCTGAGGCACGCTGGGCAGATAGGTGGTGCCCAGAAAACCGATCTCCGGACGTTTACGCACTGCGGCCATGAACGCGTTCAGATTCTGCGTTAGAAATTCAACCTCCTTTCCGGCCCGGTCCTCCAGAACAAAGGTAAATCCGCCGGAAGTCCCCACTCCCGGAATCGCAGGCGGTGAAAAGTCAAACGCGATTGCTTCGGGCATCTGACTCAACCGCTGGTTCAGCCGCGTTTTGATCTCCTGAAATTGTTCCGCCCTCGATTTCCGAACGTCCCAGTCATCCAGGGTGACGAAGAAAAACGCGTTGTAGCTGGTTCGCACAAAGCTCAGCAGGCTAAATCCTATTACGCTGGAGGTGTACTTCACTCCCGGAGTCGTTGCCAGGATTTTCTCGACCTGTCTGGCAGCTTCGTCTGTACGTTGTAGGGAGGCTGCGTTGGGGAGTTGCAGGTTGACAAAAAGATAGCCTTGATCTTCATCGGGCAGAAAGCTGGATGGTACGCGTGAACCGAAAAATGCCGCCGCCGCTGAGAACACCACCAGTAGCACGAGTGCAATCGCACTCTTGCGAATCAGCGCGCCGGACACCCGTATATAGGTATCTGTCGCGCTCTCGAAGGTCCGGTTGAACCAGGCAAAAAACCTTCTCAGTAGTCCCTTGCTGTCTTCCTTGGGCCGAAGCAAAAGTGCCGCCAGAGCCGGACTCAGAGTGAGCGCGTTGAAAGCGGAAAGGAGCACGGAGATGGCGATGGTGACCGCAAATTGCTGATAAAGACGCCCGGTGATACCGGGAATAAACGCGGTAGGAACGAACACGGCGGAGAGCACCAAGGCGATTCCGACCACCGGACCGGTCAACTCGTCCATCGCTTTAAGGGCCGCTTCTTTAGGGGAGAGCCCTTCCTCGATATGCCGCCCGACGCCCTCCACCACCACGATGGCGTCGTCCACCACCAATCCAATGGCCAGCACAAGCCCCAACAGAGAAAGTGTGTTGACTGAAAAACCGAACAGTGGGAAAAAGACGAATGTTCCGACCAAGGCCACCGGCACTGCCAACATCGGAATCAGTGTCGCGCGCCAGCTTTGCAGGAAGATGTACACCACCAGTATCACCAGTACGATCGCGATCAGCAGCGTCTCGATAATCTCCTTGATGCCGGACGTCACTGCCTTCGTGGTATCCAGAGAAATCACATAATCCATATCCTGCGGAAATGTCTGCTTCATTCCGGCGATCAGCTTCTTCACGCCGTTAGCCGCGTCTACAGCATTCGAGCCCGGTAATTGGTAAACTGCGATGATCGCTCCAGGCTTGCCGTTCAGCCGGCCCATTACTGAGTAATCCTGCGATCCAAGTTCCACTCGCGCCACATCCTTCACACGGACTACTCCGCCATCCGCCGTCTCACGAACAACGATCTGTCCGAAATCATCGGCGGAAATCAGTCGACCTTGCGCGCGAACCGCGTAGGTGTACTCCTGTCCTTTGGGCACGGGCTCGCCACCCAGCTGTCCCGCGGGGTTCACCGTGTTCTGCGCTTGGATCGCATTGATGATGTCGGTCACGGTGATGCCCAGCTTGCCCAATTGGTCCGGCTTCACCCACAATCTCATGGCATATTGCCCGGCACCGAAGATCTGCACGTTCCCGATACCGGTGGAACGCGCCAACGGATCGTGAATATTGATGTAGCCGTAGTTGGCAAGGAAGTCAGCGTTGTACGTTCCGTTAGGCGAGTACAAGGTGATTAGCATCAGTGGAGATGTCACCGATTTCTGGACCGTGATTCCGTAGTTCGTGACATCGGTGGGAAGTTGCGAAGCCGCCTGCGTCTCTCTCGCCTGTGCCAGAATTTGGTCCGTGTTCGGATCTGTCTTCACATCGAAATCCACGATCATGGTCATGCCGCCATTAGCGGTGGCATTCAACGAATACATGTAGTTCATGTTGTCCACGCCGCTCATTTGCTGTTCGATCGGAGTGGCTACCGATTGCTCCAGGGTCAGCGCATCCGCTCCGACGTAGGTTGCCTGAATTTGAACCTCCGGCGGGGCAATGTTCGGAAATTGGGCGACCGGCAAGCTGATGATCGTGATCGTGCCGAGAATTACCATAACAATTGAAATCACGATTGCGACGATTGGGCGGTTGATGAAGAATTTGGACATGGCCTTTACCTTGCCTGCGCTGTCGCGTTATCCGGCACATACGGCTTCGGGTTTACTTGCGCACCGGGACGCACTTTTTGCACTCCCTCGGCCACCACGCGTTCTCCCGCTTTCAGTCCGTCCGCGATAATCCACAGGGAGCCGACACGATCGCCCACCTTGACCGTCCGTATGCTGACCTTATTCTCCCCATCCACCACAGCCACTTGATAAGCCCCTTGCAGCTCCGACACCGCACGCTGCGGCACCAGCAATGCATCTTTCTGTACTCGAACCGCAGTCCGAACTCTGCCGTACCCTCCAGGTCGCAGAATATTGCCCGGGTTTGGAAATAGCCCGGCGATTCGAATGGACCCGGTGCCCACATTCACTTGGCGGTCCGCGAAGTAGAAAGTACCGTCGCGCGGATAGGTTGAACCGTCCGCCAAAATCAATTGAAGACGCAGACTCTTGTCCGCCGCTTGGCGACTAGTCTCGGTCGGGAACCGTTTGTTCCAATCGAGATACTCGCTCTCGCTGACGGTGAAATAAACCTTGATAGGATCGACGGTGGACACCGAGGTCACGGGACCACTGCTCGGATTCACCAAGGCGCCGACCTGAAGTTGCGCCTGTCCCGCAATGCCGTCTATGGGTGCAATCAGTCGCGTAAAATCGAGGTTGATCTTAGCCGTTTCGAGGGCAGCTTCATCCGTTTTGATCTGCGCTTCAGCCGTCGCCACGGTGGCCTTGGCCGCCAAGTTATTCTGAACGGCATTGTCGAGATCCTGCTGGCTCGCGGCCTGCTCTTTGGCGAGCGGAGTGTAACGTTCCACGTCCAGCTGAGTTCTGCCTTGCACTGCTTTGGCATTGGCCAGATTTGCTTTGGCCTGTGCTAACTGACCCTGGGCTTGATCGAGTGCTGCTTGAAAGGGCCGCGGATCAATCTCGAAAAGCAATTGGCCCTGCTTGACGAATGCGCCCTCTTGGTAACCCTGTCGCAGTAGGTAGCCGGTAACCTGTGCCCTGACGTCGGCATTTATGAATCCGTCGAGCGTGCCGATCCACTCGCCATAAATCGGGACGTCCTTCTGCTCCACTTGCACCACCTCAACCGTAGGGGTTGCTCCCGGCGGGCCTCCCGCACCATGCTTTAAGCGCATCACGATGACGGTGGCCGCAATAGCGATTAGCACTACCACTCCAATTGCGATCTTGCGTCCCTTACTCATATTTGTCTCCGATCGCTGCGCTTTTACCGTTTGGTTGTCTTATCGAATGACGAAATCGGTCCGTGCTCGTCAATCAGGAAACCAACAGCAGCGTTAACACCTACACTCCAACTTCCCCATTTGATTCGGCTCTTCGGATTTGGGTTCATTCTAGAGATGAGATGAACTTGCAGAACAGGGCAGTTCGCTCCACGATAGCTCGCCGCGAATTCTGCTATCACGTGAACCTCACGCAGAGAATTTTAGGGAGCAGGAGCATACCACCGGGAGCCAGCTAAATCCATGGCCGGGAATTTTCCACGCTGGAGAACGCGCTGCCCAGTTATTTATTAGAATGCTTTGCTGAACTTCGCCGCCGAGGGCCTGGTACCGTACAGTAGAATTGATTCGGGCGTTATCTAAGTGAAATCCTCTCGGTTATCTGTCCTCATCTGGGGAGCCTGGTTATTTTTTGTTGGTGGCTACGCGGTGGTCAGTCTGTTCGTGCCGCGCGGTTCAACGCAAACGGCTCTGAGCTATCTCCTCGCCTGTTTGACTCCGCTTTTTGCTAACACGACATTGCTCTGGAATGCCGCTACGCCGTATCGCCGGCGTAATGCCTTTTGGATGCTTCTAGCCCTCGGCTGCACTTTATGGCTTGCAGGCATCCTGGTACTCAGTTACGGACAATTGGTAGTCGGGCTGACCGGATATATTCCGTTTTATATCGATCTTCTTTTCTTCCTTCATACCGTGCCGTTCATGGCGGCCTTGGCTTTGGCGCCTCATGCCAGAAAAATGCGTGAGACACTTCGTTTCGGTTTGCTCGATCTAATACTTCTCTCGATTCTTTGGCTCTACGTTTATATTTTTGCCGCCATGCCATGGAAGACAATCTCGCCCGACCTCGCACTATTCAGATCGCGGGACATTAGTAGCTACATGATTGAAAATTTAGTCGTTGTAATCGGGTTTGGGTTCTTGTTTTTTCGCTCCACGGGCACGTGGCGAAAGATTTACGGCCACCTTTTCGGAGCGACCGCCCTGTACATTGTCGGCTTTATTCTGACTGCCTTTGCCGTGTTTAACCGGACCATTTACAGCAGCCCGCTGGTCAGGCTGCCCGCCCTTGCCGCATTTGTGTGGCTTGGAACCATCGGAATTGTCGCTCACGATCTGGTTTTCGAACCCGAAGTCTCACCTGCGCCCACTCGTAGGAACACGCAATGGCCGGTCCGTTTAGCTATGCTTGGCGTGTTGGCGGCGCTGGCATTGGCAGGATGGGACGTTTTCCTCAGCGACGCTCCTTTGCCCGTTCAGCGCTTTCGATTGCTCGTAACCTTAATCACCCTCTTCGTCGGAACGTCGTTGGTCTTCTACAGGCAACACTTGGTTTATCAGGAGCGCACCAGCCTGGTGCACGAATTGTGGGAATCGCTCGAAAATGTGAAACGTCTGCAAACTCACTTTGTGCAGTCTGAAAAACTTGCCTCACTTGGACAGCTTGCCGC
>DASYOD010000102.1:0-7947 GCA_036008085.1 Terriglobales bacterium | reverse complement strand
GCAGCGAGTTTATCCGACTAAGTACGAATTCACTCACACCATTCCCGCAATTTTGGCGGGGTACTCGCCCAAGTCAGCGGAGGAGTTGGAGAATCCGCGAGTCGAGGTGCGGATTGCGGGACGCATTATGGCTATCCGGTTAATGGGCAAGGCGGGGTTCGCCCACCTGCAGCAGAACGGGCAGAAGTTGCAGATTTATGTGAAAAAAGATGCAGTCGGAGAAAAAGGTTTCGAACTTTACCGTTTGCTCGACCTGGGGGATCACGTTGGCGTGCGGGGATATTTATTCCGTACACGCACTGGTGAACTCAGCGTTCATGTCGAGGAGATTACGTTTTTATCCAAGGATCTTTTGCCGCTGCCGGAAAAGTGGCATGGGTTGACTGATGTTGAGCTGCGTTACCGGCAACGTTATGTTGATCTGGTGATGAATCCGGAGGTGCGCGAGGTTTTTTTGAAGCGCAGCAAGCTGGTGCAATCCATGCGGCGGTTTCTGGATGCGCATGACTTCATCGAAGTTGAGACTCCCATGATGCAGCAGATTGCGGGCGGCGCGGTCGCCAAGCCGTTTGTGACCCATCACAACACCCTCGACATGGATTTGTATCTGCGCATCGCGCCGGAGCTTTATCTCAAGCGGCTCACCGTTGGCGGCTTCGATCGCGTATACGAGATTAATCGCAATTTCCGCAATGAGGGATTGGGCTGGCGCTGGAATCCCGAGTTTACTATGCTCGAGTTTTATCAGGCTTATACCGATTACCGTGGAGTGATGGATCTCACGCAGCGTTTGATTGAGCAGGCGGCCATCGACGTTACTGGCGGGACGAAAACCAAGTGGGGCGAAGATGAGATCGACTGGGCCGGAACGAACTGGCGGCGTATGACTATGCGCGAGGCCATCATTCATTATTGGCCAGAAGCGGCGGGCGCGAAGCCTGCGATGGCGGATTTTAGTTCGCAAGATTCAGTGAAAGGGCTGGTCGAGCGATTCAACAAGGGGCACGCGCATATTGCGTACGATCCTAATGAGCCCGCCGGCAAGACGATCGCAAATTTATTTGATGCGGTGGCTGAAGAGCAATTGATTCAGCCGACTATTATTTATGAATTTCCCACGGCGATCTCGCCGCTCTCCAAGCAAAAAGCCGACGACCCCGACTGGACTGAGCGCTGGGAAATTTTCGCCGGCAAGATGGAAATTGCCAACGGCTTCAGCGAACTCAACGATCCCGAGGACCAGCGCCAGCGTTTCGAACAGCAACTTAAGGAACGCGAGCGCGGCGACGAAGAGGCGCATCAGATGGATGAAGATTACATTCGCGCGCTGTCTTACGGTATGCCGCCGGCTGGCGGCGTGGGCGTAGGCGTTGACCGGCTGGCGATGTTGTTAACTGATTCGCATACTATTCGCGATGTAATTCTTTTTCCCCTGCTTCGGCCGGAGAAAAGCTCCACTCCAGAGGATTCAGCCGGTTAGAGATATTGCTAGCTGCGTCCCTACAGTATTTTGCATAAGTTGCTTCGCTCAGAATGACAGATTTGTTTTGTGGGTGGTTACTGTTTGAACGCATGGTTCGGATAGACGGTTTCTCCTGTCCCGCGGTTAGAATCAAATGACCATGCGTTTTGATTTGGATTCCGCTACACGCCGCCGCCTTGGCTACCACCTGATTGATCAAATCGACGGTTTCTTCGCTTCCCTACCAGACCGTGCGGTGCAGCTTCCGCTGGAACAAAGAACGTTCGCACCGCTTAATAATGCGCTTCCTGAAGATGGAGAAAATGCAGACAAAGTGCTGGATGAAGTGTTTCGCGAAATGGTGGACAAAGGTTTTCATGTCCCCAGCGGCAACTATTTTGGATTGATGAACCCGACTCCCACATATATCGGGGTGATGGCGGAAGCTCTGGTGGCTGCGCTTAATCCGCAACTGGCGACGGTGAAGCGTTCGCAATTGGCGTCGAAGATTGAGCATGAAACTATTCGCTGGATTGGTGAACGTGTCGGCTGGCCGAGTGAATTTAATGGAACCTTCACCACCGGCGGGAATGAAGCGAATTTCAGCGGGCTGGCTCTGGCATTGGCTTGGAAATTTCCGATGGTGATCGAGGATGGCGTGGCTTCGATTGGCGCTCAGCCTGTGCTTTATGCTTCAGCGGAGGCGCATCACTCTCTGGATAAATCTGCCGGGCTGCTCGGATTGGGACGCAAATCACTGCGACGCATCGCCGTGAATGAGCAGGTTCAACTCGATCCAAGGATTCTGGAACAGACAATCGAAAGTGATATTGCTTCGGGGAAGAAGCCGTTTTGCGTTGTCGCGACCACCGGAACTACAAATACAGGTGCTATTGACGATCTCGTTGCGCTGTCTGAAATATGCCGCCGGTTCGGACTGTGGCTGCATGTTGATGGCGCCTATGGCGGATCGGCGATTTTTTCGGACCAGCATCGCGTGCTGCTGTGCGGTATCGAACGAGCCGATTCGATCACCATCGATCCTCATAAATGGATGGCAATGCCGCTCGCCGCGGGCGTGATTCTTACTCGCCATCCGGAAATGCTGGAGCGGGCTTTCGCCGTGGCGGCTCCCTACATGCCAAAAGCGCCGGAGGCCACGGGGCTGGACAATTCGCGCATCAGCACACAATGGACACGCCGCATGAACTCATTGAAACTGTGGCTTACGCTGCGAGTTCACGGACGAAAAGTTTACGAGGAACACATCGATCGCCAGCTCAACCTGGCAAAAACCTTCGTCGCATGGCTGAGGGCTTCCGAGCACTTCGAGTTAGCTGCACCTCAAGCGCTACCCATCGTTGCGTTCCGTTTTAAGGGCGCGAAGCTTTCGCCGGAACAGCTCTCCGAGACTCATGCCAGCATCGTAGAGGAGGTCACACGCGATGGTCACCGGTGGATTTCAGAAACCAAAGTGAATGGACAGAGCGTGCTGCGCATGATGATCATCAGCTATCTGACAGAAGAACGCCATCTTGCCGAACTGAGTAAAGCATTAACTGCGGCCGCAAGCAAAGTTACATTTGAGGAAACACGGAGTGCGTAGCTACAGGTGCTGAGATTCGCTGTGGAATTTCGTTGGATCATGAAGATCCGCCTCATACTCCTTGTGGTGTGGGCAGTTCAGCTTTGCGCGCAGAGCAATACTGGAGAATTGAGGATTAAGGTTACCGACCCAGCTGGACTCGGGGTAAAGAGTTCGGTTCATCTGGTCAGCGAAGCAAATCAGATTCGCAAAACCTTGCTAACCGACGACGCCGGAAATGTAGTGGCCAAACTAATTCCCTTCGGAGTCTATCGTGTCGAGGTGCAGCGCGACGGGTTCGCGCCATTTTCTGATTCAATCGAAGTTCGGTCCGCCATTCCTGCCGAATATCACGTGACGCTGAGAATCGCCCCCATGAGCACTTCTGTAACTGTCAACGATGCGGATACGCTGATCGATCCGCATCGCTCGGGGACGATCAATCGAATTGGCAAGGACACGATCGCGGACAGAACGACGTCGCTGCCGGGCCGGTCGCTACAGGATCTGATTAACTCCCAGCCAGGCTGGCTGTATGAGGGCAATGCGGTGTTGCATCCGCGCGGGTCGGAATATCAGACACAACTCGTAGTCGATGGCATCCCGCTTACCGACAACCGGTCTCCGAGTTTTGGCCCCGAGATCGAAGCGGATGATGTGCAGTCGATGAGCATTTATACCGCGGGCATTCCAGCGGAGTATGGAAGAAAAATGGGTGGTGTGGTTGAAATGGCCACGACCAAAGATCCGGGGCTCGGGCTTCATGGCGAGGCGGTGTTGGCAGGCGGGAGTTTCGACACTGCCGATGGCTACCTCTTGACGCAATACGAGTGGGGGAAAAACACGGCGGGTGTCAACGCTGAAGGCGCAATGACCGACCGTTACTTAAATCCTCCCGTTTTGCAGAACTTCACCAACAACGCCACTACCGGCGACTTCGGCGCAAGCTACGAGCGGGATTTCAGCAATCACGACCGCTTGAGTTTTTCCGTACGCCATGAGTTTTCACGTTTTCTCGTGCCCAATGAACTGGTACAGGAGTCGGCGGGGCAACGGCAGTACCGAAACAATTTGGAAACGATGGGAATCGTTTCTTATCAGCATGTGTTTTCGCAGAACGTGGTGGGAGATTTACACGGAATGGTTCGGGATGATTCGGAGGGGTTCACGTCGAATCCATTTTCAACTCCCATCATCGTTTTTCAGCAGAATGGTTTTCGAGAAGGATATTTCAAAGGAACCATTTCCATTCATCACGGAAATCAGGAGTGGAAAGCCGGGGTTGAGTCGGACTCTACGTTTCTGCGCGAGCAATTCAGCGATGTAATCACGGACTTCGCTCAATTCGATCCGGGAACTCCGGCCACATTTAACTTCGCGGCAAATCGTCCGGATCTTGAGCAATCGGCGTTTGTACAAGACCTCATTCGCGCGGGCAAATGGACGATTAGCGCAGGCCTGCGCTGGGATCACTATCAGCTGTTGCTGAACCAGAACGCCCTGAGCCCGCGGCTGGGGGTGTCACGGTATTTCCAATCTGCTGATCTGGTGCTGCATGCGTCTTACGACAGGGTTTTCCAGACTCCGGCATTCGAGAACATCCTGCTCTCCAGTTCCGCTGCGGTGGTTTCTTTGGATCCGGAGGTTCTGCGCATACCTGTGCAGCCTTCACACGGCAACTATTATGAGGTTGGATTCACCAAGGGCTTTTTTCAAAAGCTGCGTTTGGAGGTGAACGGCTTCGACCGCAGCGTGAACAACTTCGCCGACGATGACCAATTGCTCAATACGGCTGTAAGCTTCCCGATCGCTTTTCGCAAGGCGAACATTTATGGAGCCGAAGGCAAGCTTGATCTTCCCCATTGGGGGCGGCTGTCCGGATTCGTGAGTTACTCCTACATGGTGGGATCTGCGTATCTCCCGGTCACGGGTGGCCTGTTCCTCGGCGATCAGGCGACTAATGCCCTCAGTCAGACCAACGGACGTTTTTGGGTCACTCAGGACCAGCGCAATACGGTGCGGACGCGGTTTCGCTATCAACTCGCGGAGCGATTTTGGGTGGCGCTCGGCGGCGAATACGGGAGCGGTCTGCCGGTCGAATTTGACGGAACCGAACAACAAGCCGTGGCGCAATATGGCCAGGAAATCGTGAATCGCGTGAACTTCACCACGGGGCGTGTACGTCCATCGCTGGCGATTGATCTCTCGGCCGGAGCTGATCTCTGGAAGAAGGACAAGCGGAGTGTTCGCTTTCAAGGTGATGTACAGAATCTCAACAACCGGCTTAATTTGATTGACTTCGCGGGGCTTTTTTCCGGCAATGCCATCGCTCCGCCTCGCAGCTACGATCTCCGCTTGACCACGACCTTCTGATTGTTTAGTGCGCAGATTCGGGCTTCCTTTGCATTGACGGGCTTCTGTGCGTGCCTTATTCTGAATGATCAAATTGGACGTTGCACGTCCGTGTCTGGCGAAGATCCTTATCCATGTTTATTCTTTACTGGCCGTTCTAAGTGATCCAAGCGGAAATCTGAGGGCGAGAGGCAGGAGATTACGTGAAAATTCTTGTGGTTGGCGGGGCGGGCTATATCGGCAGTCATACGGCGCGGGTGCTACGGCGGGCTGGCTTTGAGGTTCTCATTTACGACAACCTGTCCACCGGCTTTGAGTTCCTTACCCGCGGGTTTGAGATGATTGTCGGCGACGTTCACGATAGCAAGAAGCTATTAGACGCTCTTAAGCAGACCGATGCTGTCATGTATTTTGCAGCCAATCATTACGTTGGTGAATCAGTAGTTAATCCTCGCAAGTATTACCGGAACAACGTGGAGGGTGGGCTTTCCGTATTGAATACGGTGCTGGACGCGGGCAAGAAGCACTACTTTATCTTTTCTTCGACATGCTCTGTGTATGGCGTTCCGCTCAAGAGTCCTATCACAGAGGACGATCCGCGAGTTCCTTGCAATCCTTACGGAGTTTCAAAGGCTTTCTTCGAACAGGCGCTGGAGTCGTATGACACGGCCTATGGGCTGCGCTATGCCAGCTTGCGGTACTTCAACGCGGCCGGTGCGGATGAAGGCGGAGAGATTGGCGAATGCCACGATCCGGAACCGCACTTGATCCCGCTTACGCTGCGGGCGGCGGCGGGCTTCGGAGAGCTGCAAGTCTTCGGCACGGACTATCCAACACCCGACGGCACTTGCATTCGCGATTACACCAACGTGGTCGATCTAGCGGAGGCTCACGTTATTGCTCTGCAACATTTGACCAGCGGCAAGCCATCGTTCACGGTTAACCTGGGGACGGGTGAAGGTTCATCGGTGAAGGATGTGATTCGCACGGTTGAAGAAGTTACCGGGAAAAAAGTGCCGGTGAAAATTGTGCCGCGGCGAGCGGGCGATCCGCCGTCGTTGGTGGCCGATCCGGCGCGAGCGCTGAAGGTTCTCAACTGGAAAACCAAAAGGTCGTTAAGGGACAGCGTCTCGACCGCATGGGCCTGGATGCAGCGGCAAATGGCCACGGTTCGCGGCTGAAAATCATCATCCATCCAGATTCGCAAGAGACGCAGCGGCCGCCGGAATCGCAGCCTGCGATTTTCAAACGTATCCGAATGAACCTGCATTCGGCAATCGGGGTTTACGCCTGCGCAGGCGTGGCTCCTGGTCTCCATATCAGTAGAAACAGCAGGGCGAGTCCAAAGAAAACATTCACGACCCACTCGGGGCCTCCTGAGTAGTGAAGAACAAGTCCCCACAAGGCCACTGCCATCGCGGTGGAGAGGCGCACCAGGTGGCCTGTCTTCCATCGGCTCAACGGTGTCCCTCGCAAAGGCTTTCCAGATCGAGTATTGCGGCGATTAATTTTTCGCTGCACGGTGAACCCTGCGATAGCACACCATATGGCCGCCACAATGGCGAGCCACTGACCGGGAGAGAAAGTGCCATCTGTTTCCGCGGGTCCCAAACGCTTAACAAAAAAGCAAACTACTATGAAGAGAATCTCACTAACCTGCACAAGACGTAACTGGCGTTCGGGGCTGTTCATTCAGGGGTCCGTCGGCGAGTAGGATACCTTAACGGCCTGGGGGATTCCCGGCCGCCACTAACGACCGCTGATAAATCGAGAGATTTACAAAGGCGGCTTCGAGGAGGGGCGTTGGCGTCTGCAATCCGGATTTCTTTCCACGTTCGAGAAGATCGCCGAGTATGCTATCCACCTCGACTGGCGCGCCGTTCTTGCGGTCGCGATACATTGAAGAGGTCAACTGCGAACCGGGAGTAGTGAGATACGGGGATTGTTGCTCGAGGAATGATGCGGATGGCGGATGTCCACAAGCGTGGGCGATGTCCGAACACTCGCGTAGTATTGCGAGAGACAAGTCGGCGCCTCCGGGAGTGGCGACGATCTCACCGATGTTGCCGTTGAGAACACAGGTAATGCCACCTACGCTGGCGATCATCATCCATTTTTCCCACATGTCCTGCAGGATGTGAGTCGACATTGCGGTATCGAAGCCTGAGCCCTGGAGCGTGGCGTCGATTTTCTCGAGCCGCGGGGTGATCGCGCCGTCGAGCTCGCCGTAAATGAGCTTTTGGAAACCTGCGAGCTGCAAGATGCGACCCTCCTGATCGATCTCGGTTGCGACCAGGCAGACGCCGCCCAGAACGGCGCGCTTGCCAAAGCGCCCAATCAGACGATCCATGTGACTCATGCCGTTCAGGAACGGAAGAATCATGGTGTCAGGTCCTACAGCAGCCGCGAAATCATCTATAGCGGCGGAGAGCGCATAATTCTTTACTCCGAGCAGGATGAGGTCATACGGTTGGCTAATCTCGTCTGCGACGATGGTTTTCGGGTGCAGCTTCACATCGCCATGCGGACTGACGATTTGAAGTCCGTT
>DASYOD010000101.1:0-5813 GCA_036008085.1 Terriglobales bacterium | reverse complement strand
GGCGCGCGCTTTGCAGTGATGTGAAACGAAGGGAGTTAGCGAAGTAGATGACAGCTGACACTCTACAGCCGACCCGTTCGGCAAGCTCAGGGCAGGCAGCTCGGAGGAGGAGAAGAGCCCTTCGGCTCTCAGGGTGAACCCTTCGGCGGGCTCAGGGTGGACATCGTTCGTTGGATGTCCGAAGCGCTTGCGAGTCACGGAGAAAGTATAGCAAAAGTAAATAGTATCGACAAGTAACTGGTTGGACAAAAAACGGTAATGGGACTGGGGAGCGTTCGAACGGGCAGCTTCTCTGATTGTACATTATAAGGTACAGTGCATTGGCGTGCAGGCGGCAGAAGGAGTTAAAGCGATGAGCAAGAAGCGCAAAAGCCGGAAGAGCCACATGGGTTCGAGCATTGATGATTTCCTGAAGGAAGAGGGCATTTTTGAAGAGGCACAAGCACAGGCGGTGAAGGAGGTCGTCGCGTGGCAACTCGACGAGGCGATGAGCAAGAAAAAAATATCCAAAAACAAGATGGCCACGCTGCTGAAGACCAGCCGCACCCAGGTGGACCGGCTCCTGAATCCGAAAAGCGACATCACGCTGTCCAGCCTGCAACGTGCGGCGGCGATGGTGGGCCGGCGGGTGATGATCGAGCTGGTTTGAAGAAGCGAACCTAAGACCCGGGTACCAAAACCGGAGCCCGGAGCACCCAGCTGTCTCAAACGATTGGAGGTTAACAGTATGATATCTTTACGCGTGATCGAAGGACTGCTCATTGGAACTGGCGTTCGAATCTCAAGCATTGCGAAGCATATGCGAGGACGAGGACCGAGCGCGGCAGGAGCTCGACCCTAGTGTGGCCGAGATGCTAAAGCATCGGTTGGCAGATTTGCGTGCCGCCAAAACTCCGAAAGACCTGCTCGTTGGACACCCAAGACTCGATGAGAGCGGTAACTGGATGATTGTTGATTTATCGGGTGCCTCCCGGATTGTGTTCAAAGCGAACCATGTTAAAAATCCCACAGGTAAGAATGGTGAGTTAGACTGGTCTAGGGTCAATCGGATCAAGATATTGCGAATTGAGGGCGGACATGCAAAGTAAGCAAGAATTCTGTCCAAATTGGACATCAGCCCCCGGTGACACAATAGCTGACATTCTTTTGGAGCGGGGATTGTCTAAGGTTGAATTCGCGCGACTCCTGGGGAGTTCTGCGGAAAAAACTTCTGATCTGCTGGAAGGACGTCTTCCAATAACTATAGGTATCGCCCGCCGACTAGAACATGTAATTGGAGGATCGGTCGAATTCTGGATATCGAGAGATTTTCAGTATCGTCAGGATAGTTCTCGCTT
Organism: Terriglobales bacterium; assembly: GCA_036008085.1. Lineage (GTDB taxonomy): Bacteria > Acidobacteriota > Terriglobia > Terriglobales > Acidobacteriaceae > JABDBE01. Next base: position 4,476 of record DASYOD010000101.1, on the reverse strand, counting down.
AGATCGGGCTGATGAAGGGTGGCTTAGTGAGCTGCCCATCGGTGACATGGTTAGATTTGGCTGGATTAAACCTCCACCTCGACCTTCGGATGAGATGCAAGCCTGTCTCCAATTTTTTGGTGTTGAAAACGTCCAAGCTTGGCGGCAGATGATTACAAGTTTGTCGGAAATGGTTGCGTTTAGAACGTCCACCACGTTCGAATCTCGTCCGGCCGCGGTTGCTGCTTGGTTACGTCAAGGTGAACTTGTTGGCGAGGCAGTTAAATGCGAGGCGTGGAATTCTGTTCATTTTGAAAGAGCACTTTCATTGGTTCGCGCTCTCACAAGAGAAAAAAAGCCAGATGTATTTGTACCGAAGCTAAGCGATCTTTGTGCCTCGGCCGGGGTCGCGGTTGCAATTATCCGTGCACCGAATGGTTGTAGGGCGAGCGGTGCGACTCGCTTCCTTTCTTCGAAAAAGGCTCTATTGCAACTTAGCTTTCGATATCTTTCCGATGATCATTTCTGGTTTACATTTTTCCACGAGGCCGGCCACCTACTCCTTCACGGCGATAAGCGACTTTTCTTAGAGGGGGCTGAGACGCCAACAACGAAAGAGGAGGAAGAAGCCAATCAATTTGCTGAACGCATGTTGGTGCCAGCGGAGTTGCGTCCGGCTATGCTCGCGCTTCCGCTTAGTGGCCGTGCGGTGCTCCGGTTTGCTCGAAAGCTTGGGGTTTCCCCCGGAATTGTGGTTGGTCAGCTTCAGCACTATAAGAGGATTGATCGCAACCAACTGAACGGGCTGAAGAGACGATTCAAGTGGGGAGAGTAGGCGTCTCAGCCTCTGAAAGGCTTGAAAAGGCTGGGGCTCTTTTGCCAATTACATAGAGCGTCTTCAAGCACCTGCATTCCAACAGCTAATTCGAGATCGAGTTCGCCGAGCCACTGATCGAGATTCGCTGGACTCTCATTCTTTCCGAACAATAAACGGGCACCTTTAACGGGGCCGGTTGCACCGTTCAAATAAGCTGAACTCGGTGCAATAGGAGCCAACCCCAACTTTCCAAGCATCGTTAGGTAATCGAATCGGGCAGTTCTTCCAAATCGAGCTACGGCACCCATTGATTCGTAAAGGCCGTTGAACGCTATTCCCGGGTCATCATTGGCACCCGTACATGCCTGGCCCACTAACTCACTATGTCTCCTAGGCGGGTTAACCCACGCAACATAACTCTCGACTACGGCCCCCGTGCCGTTGGGTGAATATCCGTCGAGGCTCTCATACTTCCGGTGGTTGCCAAAACCGCGAGGGACGCCTTCGCGCCGTAGCTCAGTCTTGTGCCCGTCCAGCCAAGCTCTGAATTCGGCTGGATCTGCGCTCGTGTTAGCCCAGTCCCACTTACCCGGACCACCTAGGCGTCCATAGACCTCGCGTGCGTAGCGCCATCCTGCGCGAAGGTGTTTCCCGAAATGGACAAAAATGAATACCAGCCAGAATGCTTCCTCAATATTTTCTCGGCGCATGTTTAGGATTGCGGCCCTTAGAGGGTCGAAGAGCATGCTATTCGGGTCGGCACGGGCGTCACTTATATCCCTAGTGCGTAAGACACTAACAAATTTGACCCTGCGTATGCTCTCGAGGAGTTGCTCGACGAATGCTCGCCGATTTTTTGCTGTTGCGATGCCCGGCAATGGTTCTTTTGTCTTGTGGAACTTGTTTAGCGTGGCCTCTAGCTGTTGGGCGAGAGCATGATCTCGAGGTCTCATGCGACGACCGAGTTCACAGCCTGAGAAATCCATTTTTGAATCGACTTTATGACTTGCGTGGTGACGCCGAAACTGCTCTGGAGGTTATGGTTATAACCTAAAACAAGAATCCTGCGCGGGAGGGTGATTCCAGCTAGGCTTTCAATAAATCCCTGGTACGCATAGCCTGTAACGTCTGGTTTTGGCACCCTCGGAAGGGACCACGTAGGCATTTTTTCTCGGTCCAAGCGAATTCCAGCAATGGTCTGAAAGTGTTCGACCACGGATTTACCATTTAGGATTAGGGTCTGGACAGGGGAGTCTCTAAGTAGAAGGCCGAGCGTGTCCGCGGCGATTGTTAGAAGCGATGAACGCTGACGAGCACTCAATTCGGTCCACTTGCGCGCGGTTGCGTATGGGATCAAGTCTAGGTGGCACGCTCCTCGCGCTGCTTGGTAGTACGAAGCGTCGGCACCGGATACCACGAAATCCAATCGCTTGAACCACCTGTCGTAGGGATTACCGAGAAAGTACAAGCGACACGATTCGATAATCAAACGGAGGTGACGCGAGTCAGTTTCGGCCCAGGACGAGATGCCAAGGGAATTTAGCGTGTGGAATCGACGTACCGTTCCCTGCAGTTCGGATCCTTTTTCATCTAGGAATTCTCGATTGCTCGGATTCAGCCCGAGCGTCGCTACTCTTGAGGTGGACAAGTCCCCGAATGACGGCACCGGCGAACCCCACTCGATCACGCCTGTTCCGGATACAGCCGAACTATCCAGCCGGTCGATTAGCGTAGTGAGGGTTGTATGCATGCCATAGTCCGCCTGAAAAAACCTCGGGTGCTCTGCGCTAGAATTGTTCGGATCATTGGTGCCAGCTAGGAAAGATCGCTGATTACCTTGTCTATGAAAGGGGAGTATACGCTGGAAGACATGCTGTTGCGTAGTGTCTCTAACAGCGCGAAGTTTTTTTCTTTGAGTTTTTTGCATCGAAAAACCTGGAGCAAACGAATGAGGTCTGCCCAGTAATCGCCAACCTTTCCTAGTATAGCGTCATCGACTGTGCCCGCCGTCCGGATCGTAGACTCGGCCCGGAGGACCAAGTCGATCGCGGGCCAGGGGTCGCCGAGGGGCATCGGGGGCATTGGAGTGGTTGATTGAAATCCTTCTTCGATGTATTGGTTGGCCTCGGCAACATTCTTGTCGTAGAGGTGGAGACTCCCGACTGAATGCTTGTAAATACCGACTTCAGTTGATAGCGCTCGCGCGACAATTTCCTGCAGCATTGTAAAGCAAAATATGTCATGGGGTAGTCCAATAAAGGCGTCATTAGATCGCATGTGGGTGAACATTTGGAGTTTCCCACGGCGAATCATGAACTGGAGGGTACAGGTGCAAGGAACGTCGTTGTGCTCTTCGGCCATGTCGTTTGCATCGAACAGCTGAATTACGACCTTCCGCGAACTGGGATTCGTTCTAAGTCGGTCGATCGCCCTTCTGATTTGGTCTCCCTTCCAATTGAAAAGTCGAGGTCCGTATCCGCCAAATACCACGTCACCGTCGGCGTACTTTCTATAAATTCGTATATAGTATTCGATGAAAGCTAGTTGGTTGCTCTTCGCCAAATACCAGCAAAGTTCACCCAAACAACTAAAGGGTTTACCTTTTGTTTCGGTTCTACTCAAGCGAGCCCTCGGATTAGTCAGTTCGAGCACTAACCCGGTGAGCTCCCGATTCGCCCCCTTTGTTGGACTGACTGGTTCGCCGTTGGCTTGAATCTCTTTGATAACAGCTAGTAGCAGATCATCGACTGTGTCGCCGAGTAGGTGCGCTTTGGCGGTTGGATCTGGTGAACGCATCGTTAAGCATATTCTAATATTACCTGGGATATACAGCTCTGTTTATCTTTTCGCAAATGTGCCGGCATTACTATGGCCTGACCCCGGAAGAGATGCGGGACGAAAGGGTAGGCCACCCGCGAAGAGAAAAGCCGGAAGAGTCGTTCCTGCCGGTTGAAATCACCGGTGGGTGGGTTAGGGGAGAAAGGGATTGGGGGAAGAATTGTTTTGGGGGTGGTTTGCGCCGGGGCTGAAGCCCCGGCCTCGTAAGGAGCGGAGGCGAAGAAAACCCCGCACCCTAGAAAAGCGCAAGGGTGCGGCAGCCAGGGAAAAGAGAAGACGAAGAGGGGAGCCAACCGCTGAAAGTCGGTAGTCAACAGTTGACAGTCGACAGTTGGAGCGAGGAAAGAGCCGGAGAAGAGGAAGACCCCACGTGCAAAAGCGGCACGTGGGGCACCCAGGGAAAAGAGAAGACGAAGAGTGGACCCACCCTTTCCCGGAAGAAAGGGTAGGCCACCCAGGCGGTTCCTACAAAACTGTGCGGAAGAGGATAGCGAGGGATATCCAAAGTCTTCACTATGGGGTGAGGTCTTAACAATGTATGTGCTAGCGACATCCTTCGCTTTCGTACTCGGGCTGTCCGTCTTGGCGGTCCTGGCAGCGGCAATCGCGCTGATTCCGCTTAAACGTTCCAGCCATTAAATCGGTGTGCTCTGCCTGTGCCCAATTTGGCTGAATCTGCGGAGAAGCGGCGAGCGATCCGTTTGGTCTCGGCGAGGCGTGAAGAGAAAAGCGGGAAGAGTTGTTCATGCCGGTTGAAATCACCGGTGCGTGGGTAGGGCGGAGAAAGGGATTGGGGGAAGAATTGTTTTAGGGGTGGTTTGCGCCGGGGGCCCTTCGGCTCC
>DASYOD010000100.1:0-17903 GCA_036008085.1 Terriglobales bacterium | reverse complement strand
TTACCCGCCTGGAACCCCTTGGGGCCCTTCAGCAGATCAAACTCCACGGTTTCGCCCTCATTCAGCGTGCGGTAACCATTCTCCTGGATGGCGGAGAAATGAACGAAGACGTCTTCCCCTGTGGACCGCTGGATAAAACCGTATCCTTTAGCCCCGTTGAACCACTTTACTGTACCCTTCTCTCTCACAATGAACTCCTTTCGCCTCTGCTGATTTTAAAATTCCACATTCTTCGCGAAGCGCGCGCGTGAGTGACTCCCCTCAAAGCATGTGGACATACTGTTGTTGCCACGCATTCGGCGAAACCCTGCTCCAATAAGAAAGACCCCGGAATTTCACGCCGCTGTTTGAGAAATGGCGAGAAGCTCCGAAGCCTGTCGTGGTAGCGCGAGTTTCGACTGCGATATACAAAACATCAACCCAAGCTAATGAACGTCGTTGCCGATGTTCAGGCAACGGCAGGAATAATATTCAGGAATTTTCTTTCTGGCAAGAGAAGAATTAACAATGAAACGAAATAAAGCGGAATCGCGAATATGACTCGCAGTTTTTCATGCTTCCCAGAGTGCGCCAGACTTGCAAGTCAAGTCCTGTGATTGAAGTGTAACTATTTGATAATAATCGGACATTCATTCAGGACACGAGTACGTTTTTTCGTTTGATATTCGCGTCCACTCGATTTCCTCAGGGTAAATCCAGTTTGCCTGTGACCACCGGCACATCCTCTCATTTCTGGACGCTGTAGTATTGCCACACCCGTCAAGTGGCTGGCCTCGACGCAGAAGCGAGGCTTGCTCATGTTGTCGTTATTTTGGAAGTTGGTTGTCGTTGCGCTGATCCGTACATTGATTGCTCTGCCACTTCTGGCGGAGCAACCTTCAACGTTGCAGCCGCCAACGATCCCGCCAGGCTCCTCACATCCCCAGCATGCGACTCCGTTGACCCTCAGCGCGGGCTACATCTTTGCGGGAACAGTTAAGTCAATTGATCGCACTGCTCTAAAGAAAAATGCGGTTGGTACAGTCCAAATCAACTTTCATGTGGATCAGGGCATGCGTGGCGTTCGAACCGGGCAAGCACTGACGGTTCGCGAGTGGGCTGGATTATGGTCATCCGGCGAACGTTACCGTGTAGGCGAACGGGTTCTCCTATTTCTCTATCCTCCGAGCAAGCTGGGACTGACCAGTCCGGTCCAAGGTGCGCTGGGTCGTTTCAACATTGGCAGTGACGGCAGGATAGGCGTCGACCCGCAACGAACTGGCTGTTGTGCGCCACATCCTGGGACGAGAAATTCCTCGGGAGGGATCACTCGCGTGAGCCCTGCCGAGTTTGTGCGCTTCCTGCGTGGGGCGGAAAAAGAGTAAGCGTATGTCGAGAGATCGTTGTATTCGGCGCGTGCAAGAAGCAGCAGACTCAATTCGAAACCTCTTATACAGCGCGTTACGGGGATCTGCCCTGCCATGTATCGTCTGTACCGTTACGGTGACGCTTTTCTTTTTCACGCAATTCGCCGGAGCTGGCGGTCCTCGTTACATTGCGGGCGTCAGCTATTTCAATCAGGGAACGGTTGGTACGCCGCTGACATGGGCCCAGGGAACGGTCAACTACTACACCGATCAAGGCAGCTTGAGTCCTACAGTTTCCGGCCCTCAAGGCGACGCGCTGGTAGCGGATGCATTCAGCCAGTGGACTTCGATTCCGACTGTTAGCTTATCGGTAACGCATGCCGGACAACTGGCGGAAGATGTCAGTGGCGCAAACGTATATCGCAACAGTGATGGCACTCTTACCATGCCTGCCGACATCATGCCCACAGCGACGGGAACGCCGGTGGGAATCGTGTACGACGTCGATGGAACTGTCACCGACGCTTTTCTGGGACAAGGCGCAGGCGATGCCTCTCAGTGTTTCGGCAATGCAGTTTTCGGCGGACTCGATAATTTTGCTGCGAGCGCCAACTTCCTGCACGCGCTAGTGGTCATAAACGGAAACTGTGTCGCACAACTACCCGATCCCGACGTGGAGTACCGGTTGGTCCGCATGCTGGGCCAGGTGCTCGGGCTCGGCTGGTCGCAGACAAATCTTAACGTCCAGACTGATATTCCGCGGCCTACTGCCGACGACTATGCGGGTTTCAGCATCATGCATGCGATTGATCTTCCGAACTGTATTCCGATCACTTTGTGCTACTCCACGGTGGGAAGGTCAACCCTTACCTGCCCAAAATGGATGATCAGGCTGCGCTGTCCCGCTTATATCCTGCCTCAACTTTTTCTGCCACCACTACTCGAATTCACGGCAACATATATTTCGAGAACGGGAGCGGGCAACCCGGCCAGGGCATGCAAGGGGTAAATGTCGTCGCACGATGGATCGATTCCAGCACCGGATTGCCTTCGGGAGTTTACGCGGCGTCATCAGTCTCCGGTTTCCTCTTTGCCGGAAACGTGGGAACTACAGTCACGGGCTTCAACAACAGTGCCGGGCAGCCTTTCAATCAGTACGGTTCGAACGATCCCACGCTCGAAGGATTTTATGATTTGTCCGGGTTACAGATTCCGAATGGCGCGAGTACTGCGCAGTATCAAATTAGCGTCGAGCCCGTCGATCCTTTCTGGTCAATCAGCGTCGGCCCCTACCAGCCGTGGCAAGTGCTGCCATCAGGATCAGCACAAACCGTAACTGTGAACGTGACTCTCGGAGGAGACGTTCCGCAAGACATCGCGATGCAGGAGAGTGCGGCGCAAAAGCCTGATTGGTTTGGTCCGACGACCTACAATTCCCCAGCGATGTTGCCGGTTGCCGGCGATTGGAAAGCGTCGCTTGCGCCATACGGTGGCCTCGATTATTTCTGGTTCTCCGGCCAGGCAAACCGCACCCTCTCCGTACTAGTGACCGCGCTCGACGAGACCAGTGCGCCATCAGAGAACAAAGCTCAGCCTGTAATTGGGCTCTGGCAGCTATCGGATCCGGGCACGTTTCCCGCGCCGGCGAATACGTCGTCAGCATTTAACACCTCAATTTTCGGGACGACAATCCTGAATGCCGAACTGTTGCAGGCCACCAGTTTCCGAGTCGGGATTGCTGACATCCGCGGCGACGGGCGTCCAGACTACGCGTATCACGCGCGCTTGCTTTACGGCGATCACGTCACTCCGACACGGGCCAGCGTGGCTGGCGGGACGCCGCTCGCCATTGCCGGCTACGGATTCGAATCGAATACTGCGGTCAGCATTGGAAGCCAGAACGGAGCCGAACTGGCGGTGTCTGCGAACCAGATACTGGTGAACGCCTCCGGACATGCCGACGGTGTGCAGGACATCGCGCTCGTCGATCCGCCAACTGCGGCCAGTTCAATCCTCACCGGAGTCGTGACATTTGGCGCCGGGCCGCATGATGTTTTGCAACTTGTCGTAGGCGGAAACCCATCGACGCCGGTAGGTGGACAGGCCCCGAATCCCATCCTCGTGCAAGCTGTTGCGCCCGACGGAATCACTCCCATAGCCGGAGCCAGTGTAGTCTTTACTTCCGCTCCGGCAGTCTCGTTTGCACCCGGCATCGGTGTGTCGGTCGCCTGTGCTGGCGCAAGTTGTATGATGCTCACCGACCAGTCTGGACAGGCTTCCGCCTTTATGACTGTACTCACGGCAGGCGGAATGACGGTCACCGCACAACTCGCACCGGCCTCATACACCAGCCCTCAGCAGGTGCAGACGACGCTGGTCGGAAGGGAGTCAGCGCTCGATATTGCCCTGTCGCCGCAAAATGAGTCGGTAGCGCAAGGCGCGACGGTTAATGTCGCACTAACCGCGCGAGTGCTGTCGAATGGCACACCGCAGCCAGGTAAGATAGTCAACTTTTCTCTGTATCGCGGAATTGGCACTTTGAATCCCGTCTCTGCGACTACAAATGCAAATGGCTACGCCACCAGCAGTCTGGAGCTTTCAAGCCTCTCGTCAGAGGTGGATGGAAACGCCTGCGTCGGATCGAGCAACAACCCTTGCATGCAGTTCCACGTTTTTCCTGTGCCCTCGTCCACGCTGCGCTTGCAGGCCGTGGCGGGTGATCTTCAATTAATTACTGTAGGACCGCCGTTCCAACCGGTCATAGTTCAAATTACGGACTCGTCGGTTCCTCCGAATCCGGTGCTGGGGGCCAGCGTGCTCTTCCAATCGCTGCTCGGACGCACAAACAATGGTGTGCCAATTGTGTCGGGCGGAGATACCAACATTACGAATAATCCGCTGCCGATTCTGCTGGGGACGTCGCAGACTTCCGTAGTCTCCGATTTGAATGGTATGGCCAGCATGCAGCCTTCAACCGGCAGCTTTCAGGGAGCGTTGGCCATCCTTGGAACCGTTACCTCGGGAAACGGAACCATGCCCTTTCAACTGCAATCACTCTGGCCGTTGATCCAGTAAAAAGCGTAACTCGTTCGTAGTGCCCAGAGATAGGTCACTTCTTTGTCCAGCGATCAACCCATGCATTCACCGTCCTGTACCAGAGTTGACTGTTCTGCGGTTTGAGCACCCAATGCCCCTCATCGGGGAAATACAACATTTCCGAGGGCACTTTCAGCCGCTGCAAAGTGGTGAACAACTGGAATCCCTCTGACACGTCGAGCCGGTAATCGAGTTGTCCATGAACGACGAGGGTGGGAGTCTTGAAATTCAACGCCGACAAATGCGGCGACCATTTGCGATACAGTTCGCGATTGTTGTAAAGCGCCCCTTTAAATTCCCACTCGGCGAACCAGAGTTCTTCGGTGGTACCCCACGCAGATTCCGTATTGAATGTTCCATCATGCGACACGATGCACTTAAACCGGTTCGAATGCCCGAGAATCCAATTGGCCATGTAGCCGCCAAAGCTCGCGCCCAAAGCGCATTCGCGGTCCTTGTCAATGAACGGGTATGTTCGCTCCGCATCGTCCAGCCCTTTCATCAGGTCGTCAAACGGAGCCCCACCCCAATTCCCATTGACCGCATCGATGAATTTCTGCCCGTACCCAGTCGAGCCATGGAAATTAATCATCACCACGACATAGCCGTTGGCCGCAAAGAGCTCTGGATTCCAACGATAACTCCAGTCATCTCCCCATGCGCCTTGCGGCCCCCCATGAAGAAGAAACTTGACGGGATATTTCTTTTTCGCATCGAAGTCCGGCGGCTTGATAAGAAAGCCTTCAACTTTGTCATTGTTCGCTCCGGCAAACCAAAAAGATTCGAGCGGGGACATCGCGACTCGAGAAAGAACTGCATGATTGAGATCGGTGACTTGCGCCTCGCTCTTTTCAACGGCCGTGCTCTTGCATCCCTCCGGCTTGATCTTGCCGCTCGAATCGGTGCAGACTTCCTGGGTTTCGAAAGCTGTCGCGCCACCACCACCGGCGCCGGGTTGCGGAAGCGTTGCCCTAAAAATCTCGTTCGGAAACCTAACTGACATGCGTGTAAAAAGCAAAGTCTTACCGTCGTGCGTGACTGCCACATCATCGTTGTGACCGGGCACAATCACCTTGATATTGTTTTTCGCTACACGAAGGGTGGTGTCGTTTCCGGCGTCACCTCCGATCACCGCCGTGTCCAGCGCTATGGAATAGACCGGCGAATCCCCTTTATCCTCGGCGACGAAATAAATTTTTGACGAATCCGGATCCCAGGCATAAGTTCCCACCCAGCGATCGAAATTCTCCGTCATATTCCGAATGTGCCCACTGCGGCGGTTGTACAGCATCAATCGAAAACGGTCGCTCTCGTATCCCGGCCGAACTTGCGCCCGGTACGCAATGTACTTTCCATCCGGCGAATAAAGAGGACTCGAATCGCTCGCAGGATTGTCAGTGATTTTCTTAGCCGCTCCACCGTTTACTGAAACGATAAACAAATCATTGTTGGTGCTGAGAGCCCCGACTTCATCATGATTTGAGGTGTAACAAATTTCCTGCCCGTCGGGCGAAAAAGCGTAATCGTCCTGCCCGCCTAAGCTGAACGGCGGAACGTGGTAGTTGCCGGGAGTGAGATCGCGGCTTGGCCCTCCATCAGCTGAAATGATCAGAAGATGATTTCGCTTGCCTTTGTCATACGCGTTCCAGTGACGATAAAGCAGATGCGTAAAAATCAACGCCTTGACTTTCGACCTCTCAGCTTCCTCAACTCGTTTCGCATTGCAGGCTTCATCGGCACAATCAGGATAAACATTCGAAATAAAAAGGACGTTCTTTCCATCTGGCGACCAGAGAGGACCATCTGCTTCAGTCTCAATCGAGGTCAGCTTGTGCGTTCCAGCCAAGGTACCCTTCGCACTATCAAAATCGGCAATCCAGATTTGCGAACCGCCTTCCTTGGTTGACAGAAACAAAAATCGCTTGCCATCGGGCGCCCAGCGCGGCCGATCCGCGTCCTGACCGGAAATAATTTCACGCGGTTCGCCGCCTGCGGTTGGCACAACCCACACATGCGGCGTCTTAGTGTTCGCTTCGAGGCTCACGTCAACCGCGCTGAACAACACCCATTTCCCATCGGCAGAAACGATGGGCTCGCCAATCCGCTTGAGCGACATCATGTCTTCAAAAGTAAAAGGATGTTTGCTCTCAGCCAAAGCGAACGGAATTAAAGCAGGGATAATTAATAACACGACCACAGCCGAAAAGATAAAACCGCGCATGACTGCCTCCGTAGGGAACGGGTCAGTGTAAATCATGCGGGCTTGCCGATACTGATGACGCAGATTGTTCGGCTGTTTTCGCTCGGGTTAGTGGGCTTCCGAACGCTCGACGCATTCCAGAATTTCCGACTCGCTGAGCGTGTGGTCGGACTCTTTGGCGCGCCGGTAGATGCTCTCAATCACATCGTCAGAAGCCGAAATACCCCGCCGGTCGAGCCAGAACATGACATTCGACTTTCCACTCATGGGCCCAATATCAATCACCTGTTCCAGGCCGAATACATGCGACGGAACCCCGGAATAGACGGTATTCGCAAGTTCAATATCATTTTTCTTGTAAGCCTTGATGACAGCCGCGGCGTGCACTCCGGTGGCCGTGCGAAATGCATCTTCGCCAACCACGGGATAATTGGCCGGAATCGGCACGCCGGTGGCGCGCGATACCGCAACACAATAATCTTTCAGCTTGGTAACATCCTGACCCGCCCACGGCGGAATGCCCATGAGTTTGAGGTTCAACAGCATCTGATCCATTTGCGTGTTGCCAACTCGCTCGCCGATTCCGAGTGCCGTAGCGTGCACGCAATTCGCACCTGCGATCAGAGCGGCCATTGAGTTGGCGATCGCCAATCCGCGGTCGCAATGGCCGTGCCAATCTACGCGAATGTTTTCGCCCGAAGGTTTTACTACTTCTTTGATGACGAACTGCACGAGGGCAAATGTCCCCGTCGGCGTGGCGTGACCGGCCGTGTCGCACACGACGATGGCGCGCGCGCCACAATTAAGGGCCGCGGAATAAAGGCGTTTTATCATCGCGGGATCGCAGCGCGTCGTATCCTCGGTGACATACATCACGTCTAGCCCGAGAGAGACGGCGTATTTCACGGCCCTTTCGGTGGTCTGGAGCAGGAAATCGTCGTTCCAGTTTTCCGTGTAACGGCGGATAGGGCTGGATCCAATAAATGTCGCCGCCTCGATCTTCAGTCCGGTGCGCTGCACAATTTCTGCGATGGGACGAATGTCGTTCTCATGAGTTCGGGCTGCGCAGTTGGCGCGAATCTTCATTTTGTGGTCAACGATTTCGCGCGCCAGCGCTTCGACGTGCTCTACCGCGCGCGTTCCCGCACCAGGCAATCCCAGATCAAGCGAGTTAATGCCAAGAGTCTCCATCAAATGAAGGATCGCGATTTTTTCCTGAATCGAAGGATCGCGCACCGAAGGCGACTGCAAGCCGTCGCGGAGTGTTTCATCATTGAGCAACACATGCCCGGAGGGCCGCAGCGAAGCGGGATCAATTCGATTCCAGTCGTAAATCAGTTCGGAAGATTTCATCTGATAATAAAAACGCTCTGTCTGATGTTTCCTTTGTGCGCCGTTTGTGCCGTGGTTAAGTCTTCAACTTTTAGCTACTATTTTTTCGGCGGGACCGTCAATCCAAAAATCGAAATCCGTCCCGAGCCGGCTACGTTCAACCCACTCGAGTCCTCAGCATTGGGCAAGTAAAGCGTCTTGCAATGCTCACAGCGATAGACCTCCGCATCACGACCCCAAGCCTTCTCCGCATCGCCGCAAGCTTGCTCCAAAACGTCGGTCGAGTAGAACCAACGCTTAAGGTGTCCGCCGCAGAACTTGCCTTTCTCATTCTTCTCACTGCAAGCCCGCTGCCCGGGCTTCTTGAGTTTCACTTTGTGATTAGGAAGTTGAGCGGGAGTCTGCACGCCAGAGGTTACGGTCGTAGCCAAAAGATTCACCCTCGTTCAAGCGGCTCAGGCCGCGAAGTTCAAACTACGCAGTTTCATTCTACTCGAAGCGTTTTGCGTCACGCTACGATCCCGCGCCAATCGGCCACAGTCTTCGGTTTCCGCCGATGCTCGTGTGGTAAACCAACGTGCAAGAAATGAAGGAAGGTAATATACTGTCGCCTGCTCGGAAGGGGCATCAATGAGACGAACACTCCCGGTACTGTTGCTGACGTTGCTATTCGTGGCCAGTTCTGTAGCTCAAACGTTCAAAGTTTTTCACTCTTTCAGTTTCACAGACGGAAACTCCCCCAACGGCGATCTGCTGCGCGACTCCGAAGGCAACTTTTATGGTACGACGCAATTTGGAGGCTCGTCCAATCGTGGACTGGTATTCGAACTGGATGCCAAGGGCAACGAAACTATCCTCTACACATTTACCGGCGGCGCAGACGGAGGAATTCCCATCGGCCGCGTAATCCGCGACAGTGCCGGCAATCTGTACGGGATCACATCGCTGGGTGGTGATCCTACCTGCAGTTGTGGAACCGTCTTCAAACTGACGAAGAGCGGAACGCTGAAAGTATTGCATAGCTTCAAGGGCGGTAAAGATGGCGCGCAGAATCAAGGACAGGCTGAGCTCGGCTTGGTCATGGTAAACGGCGATTTCTATGGCTCCGCCAGTTTTGGCGGCGTCTCCGGTTGCGACGGCAGTCTGGGCTGTGGCGTGCTTTTCAAAGTCACCCCATCCGGCAAAGAGACGATTTTACATCGGTTTACTGGGCAGGCCGAAGGAGCGTTCCCCCAGGATTTAATCAGCGACCAGGCAGGCAACATTTATGGCGCCACAGGTGGCAGTTACATGCAGGGTAACGGGGGAACTTTGTTCAAACTGGATCCAACGGGCAAGCTCACGACGCTGTACACGTTCCCTGAAGGAGCGGACGGCACCTCGCCACGATGGCGCTTGCTGCGAAATGCAAAAGGCGTGTTTTATGGCGTAACCCAGTTTGGCGGCGATAGCACTGACTGCAAGATTGCTTCAGCGGGATGCGGCGTTGTCTTTGCGGTAAACGCCGCGGACAAAGAACGCGTGCTGCATACTTTCGGCAAGCCCCCTGGCGGTGAAGAGCCATCGGGCGGACTTTTGGATGTAGCCGGCAACTTCTACGGCGTGACTGTATACGGCGGAACCGTGAACTCAAATTGTACGTTCGGTTGCGGCGTCGTATATCGAGTCAGCAACAGCGGCAAATATTCTGTGCTCTACCGTTTCACCGGCGGAACCGATGGAGCGCTGCCAAGCGGAAGCTTGACCGAAGACGCCTCCGGTAATGTCTACGGCGCTACCGATTCAGGCGGGGATGGCAATAATGGCGTGATTTACGAGATTACGCCGTGATTCGGCGTAGCCCACGCGGTGAAAAATCCCGTCCATAAACTGCGCGACCCACTTCGCGGAAATATCCCATGTCTATTGCCGAAGAAATAATCCAGCGCGAAAAACAATTTCTGCTGCAGACGTATAACCGCTACCCGATAGTCATCGAGCGCGGCAAGGGAGTTTTTCTCTTCGACCTTGAGGGGAAGAAATATCTCGATTTCGTCGCCGGATTGGGGGTGAATGCTCTCGGCCATGCGCATCCGCGAATTGTGAAGACCATACGCGAGCAGGCGGGACGCGCGATTCACCTGTCTAATCTCTACTACAACGAATATCAGGGACGCCTTGCCGAGAAACTTTGCACCCTTTCCGGCCTCAATCGCGCTTTCTTTTCAAACAGCGGCACCGAAGCCATTGAAGGTTCGATCAAGCTGGCCCGGCTTGCGGGACATCGCGTAGGAGGCGCGGCGAAAAGCCAACTGGTCGCGCTGGAAGGCTCTTACCACGGACGTAGCTTCGGATCCATGTCCGTTACCGGGCAGGACAAATATCGTAAAGGTTTTGAACCGCTGCTTGAGGATGTGAAGTTTGTTCCGCGCAACGACGCAGAAGCCCTCCGCGCTGCGGTTAATGAGAACACTTGCGCGATTGTGCTCGAACCCATTTTCGGCGAAGGTGGAATCCATGAATGTTCCGCTGAATTTCTGCAAGAGTGCCGCGCTCTTGCGGATCGTCATCGTGCCGCTTTGATATTCGACGAAATTCAGTGCGGCCTCGGCCGTACTGGAAACATTTTTGCGTTCCAGACTTTCGGCGTCACTCCGGACATTGTTGCCGTTGCCAAGCCCATAGCCGCGGGGATTCCGCTCGGCGCTTTTCTGGTGAAGGAAGATTTCGCATCGGCTATTTCTGTGGGCCAACATGGAACGACATTCGGGGGAGGTCCACTGGCATGCCGGGTGGCGCTCGAATATCTTGCGATTGTCGAAGAAGAAAAGTTACTGGAGAACGTTGCCAGCGTTGGAGCGTATCTGCAACAACAACTAAAAGCACTCGCTGAGCGCTATTCGGTGGCTCGCGAAGTTCGGGGCCGGGGCCTGATTCAAGGCTTGCAGCTTGATGTTCCCGCTCGCCCCATCGTCGAGCAAGCTCTCGCCGAGGGAGTTCTTTTCAACAGCACTCAGGACACGGTTCTACGATTTCTTCCTCCATTTCTTCTCCAGCAGAAACATGTGGACAAAGGTGTACGCGTTCTCAAGAAGTTGCTAAAGAAACTGTGAGAGTTCCTAAGGCCACGTAGCGCCGGACGCCTCACGGAGGACCGAGCGAAATGGGCAATCGACAGAATGGATCTAAAAACACAATACGCAACGCTGCAGGTGGACGACGGCACATTAATGCGGGGGTACGTCGCGCATCCGGCGGCCCCGGCTTCGCGGGGCGTGATCGTTTGCCAGGAAGCGTTCGGAGTGAACGCTCACATTCGCGAAGTGACGGAACGATTTGCACGGCTAGGATTTCTCGCCATCGCGCCAGAACTTTACCATCGCACCGCGTCGGGGTTTGAAGGGCGGTACGATGATTTTCCCTCTGTGATGGCGCACATGAAAGCGCTTACCGATGAAGGAATGGCTGCGGACCTGCGCGTAGCGTACTCATGGCTTACTGCGACCGGCGGAGGTGGTGATTTTCCGGTCGCCGCAGTCGGCTTCTGCATGGGTGGACGCGCTGCAATTCTGACAGCGCTAACGGTACCGGTCGCCTGCGCGGTTTCATTCTACGGAGGCGGCATTGCGCCCAACGCGAATAATCCTGGGCTGCTAAACCGAATTGGAAAGTTGACTGTCCCGGTGCTCTTGTTTTGGGGCGGCGAAGATAAGCGCATCGGTCCGGATCAGGTGCAGGCGGTGACGAACGCGTTACGCGAGACGGAAAAGAAATATACGAATGTCGAAATTTCCGACGCTGATCATGGATTTTTCTGCGACGCTCGCCCTAGCTACAACCCGATTGCGGCCGCACATTCGTGGCAGTTGGTCCTGGCATTCCTGGAAACTTACACGTTGCGTCAGTAAACGAAGTCTGATTACGCATGTTTCGGCTCTATCGCGAACACAATGCAACGCCGCGCATTTGTTCCATTGCGACCATCCTCGCGCGTTGCGCTTGAACCCGCGCCAGCACGGCTTCGCGTTGGGCGAACCTGCGTTGAACAGAAGCCAGACGGGTCTGGAAGCAAGCCAGCGTAGTCTGAGAATGGGCGAAGCGCGTTCCACCCTGACTAAGCATCACTTCCGCCGACCCCAGAAGCCGGGTTGCATCACCAGCGACTTGCTCGAGGGTAGCGAACGAGCGGTTGGGAAGCGAACTCACGTCCAGCGAGCCCATGTTGAGCCCGTGACGGCTTGCGAGATTGTTAGTTACGACAAAGGCGAGCAAGCCCACCGCCATCCAGTACGCTGTTTTTTCGAAAACCATAACGACTCCTTCCCAGGTTGTTAATCGGTTAGACGGGGCTCCCGAAAGATCGTTATCCGCCAATACAAAACGTTATCCACCGTGTTATGTACGATCAACAGCCCAGGTAGGTTCCCCAAGAATAGACCGCAGCGAAGGGTTTCGCAGGGCCAGCACTCGTCTTGCCGGTCGACTGACCCAAGCCCGCCCGGCGATGCTTTTGGGTACCGCCCGGTCGTCTTACTCTCGAACTGCGCTCAGATCAAGCTGCGCGCTTGCTGCCGCCTTTTTTGATTTTCTCTATCTGCCCCAGATGGTTCAGGTCGTGTCCCGCGAACATGCGGACGATGTGGGTGATGGTCTCTTTGCCACGCTCCTGATGCATGCCATAGTTTTCCCACAGGTTCTTCGGCAATGCTTTGAGCATGGCGAGATTGCTTTCTCGCAGCACGCGGAAAGTCTCGAGCGAAGCCGCCGGATCACGCCGAGCATAGGCAAACGTCTCGGCCCAGACATCCTGGTCAAAGGGCTGCAGGGAAACCCCATTGTTGCCCAGAACGAGCCGCATGCGCCAGCCACCGACTAGTTCGGCATCGGCCAGATGGGCTAGAATCTCAGCGACTGACCACTTCCCTGGCTCTGGCCGTTGCGTGAGTTGCTTTTTACTCAGCGGTTTGATCAGCGTTTGCAGCTTCCTCGGGGTCTCCCGTTGCACTCGCAAAGGATCTTTGCCCTCGACGTAACCGAGAAGGCGCTTTATGTATTGCTCCGGCGTTTCCTGCATGAAATCCTCCAGCGAAGAATTGGATGTTTGTTTTTGATTGTCAGAGGAGAAAAAGGAATCAGGAAAAATATGAGCGTCACTATCGACGACCAAACGATCCATTGCTCCGCGCGATACCGAATAAGAGTTTGGAACCGGGCGAGCGTGAAGCCATCCGATTGCACGCGCATCTATAGTCCGTCGCATTTGTAATCGCAGCTGTTGAACTAAAATTCCTCTGAGGGAGCGTTATGGAAAAAGTAAACATCGCCGAGAAGTTTGGTCACATTACGGAATCATGGAAACCCCACGTCGCAGCAGAGTTAAACGGCCAGATGGTGAAGCTCGGCAAATTTGCCGGCGAGTTCGTTTGGCATCATCACGAGCACGAAGATGAAATGTTTCTGGTGGCCAAAGGCCGCTTCCGGATGGAGTTTCGCGACCGTCAGGTGTGGATAGAGGAAGGCGAGTTCATCGTGGTCCCGCGCGGAGTCGAGCATCGTCCTGTAGCGGATCAGGAATGCTGGGTCGTACTCTTTGAACCGGCTTCTACGCTGAATACCGGAAACGTGGTGAACGAGCGCACGCTCCATAAGTTGGAGCGGGTTTGACCACGAATCGCCGATGTAGGCGCGGGCGTCCTCGCCCACTTAGCTACCTGTGCATCCTGGCAAAGCCTGGCCACCCCGACGAGGCGTACCCACGCCCGCGCGGAGAGTGAGCCTGTGCGAGAATAGCTGTTCTTTTCACTGCTGAGGGATTCATGATGAGCCTTCGTCTGGTTTTTCTGTCACTGATCGTCGCATCTCTCTCGATCGCACCCCTAACCGCCCAATCGAAGCCTCAATATCAGATCTTCGCGATCCGCTACGCAACCCTGCCTGACTTTCCAGTCGCCGAGCTCGTCGCCGGCGCGGACCCGGCGCGCAAACTCGATATCGCCATGATGATCTGGTTGGTGCGTGGCAACGGCCGCAATATCCTCGTCGATTCCGGCTTTTATCACGACCACTTCTTCAAGGAATGGCACGTCAACGACTTCATCAAACCTTCGGAAACGCTCAAGCCTCTTGGCCTCAAACCGGAAGACATCACTGACATCATCATCACTCACATGCACTGGGATCATGCCGACGGCATGGATCTGTTCCCCAATGCCCGCATCTGGATCCAGAAGGATGAACTCCAGTACTACGCTGGAAAGGCGTGGCAGTCGCAGGACACGCACGGTGGAATTGATCCCGACGACGTTCTCACGCTGGTGAAGTTGAACACCCAGGGCCGTGTTGGCATGGTTAACGGCGATGCCCAGGAAATCATCCCCGGCGTAATCTGCTACACGGGAGGACGCCACACTTATGCCTCGCAATATGTCGGAGTCAGTACAAACGCAGGAACGGTGGTACTGGCAAGCGATAACATGTATCTCTACGAAAATTTAGAGAAGCATAAACCGATTGCTGCCACGCTCGACGCCGCATCAAATCTCCGCGCACAGGATCGCATGAAACAACTCGCGGCAAACCCTGGGCTCATCATTCCCGGGCACGATCCTGCAGTCATCACCAAGTTCCCGAATGTCGCACCAGGAATAGCCAAGATTCAATAACCATCAATGCCGAACAAGCCTCGGACGCTTTGGCGGCCAGCTTAGGACAGCTGCGACCTTCGGCCTGATGCTGGCATCTAGATGTCACGATGAAAGTAACCGTCTATACCAGTTTTTGGTGCCCCGACTGCCGGGAAGCGAAACGCTTTCTGCAGCGGCATAGCATCGCCTTCGAAGAAGTCGATATTGAAAACACGCCGGGGGCCGCCGACGAAGTGGTCAAGCGCACCGGTAAACGCGCCATCCCGCAATTCGTCATCGACGGAGAATGGGTCCAGCCCTATCGTCCTGGCGAAGGCTTCCTGTATGAGGAAATGGCCGAACTTCTGGGCGTCAAAGAGCCCTAGCTATCACTCACAGTCGAAGAGAAGTTACTTCGGTTCTGAAGGTTTCGGTACCGCTGGGCCATTGGCGAGGTGTGTTTCGCGGTATAGCATCGACTGCATAGATGTTCTCGCAGACAGCACCGCACGACTCGCTCCACCTCAGCTGCGATCGTCGTCGCGTGCCTCGTTATTCCTGCGGAGGAGTGGCACAAATCTCATCCCTACCGCTATACGCTTCGCTCCTCACGGCCAAAGTTCGCGATTTGGGTCTGGGAGGATGCTGCATTGAGTGCGCCGAAAATGTTCCGCTCCTGGACCTGGGCACTCGGGCTGAGATCGTGGTGAACGTGAATTCATGGTTTTTTCGCGCCCGGGCTCACGTCAAGTCAATACGCGGCCTTTCCGGAATCTCTATGGAGTTCACGCGCATGAGCGCGGGTGCATCGAGCATGCTGGCGGATCTGATTGCGGACTTACATCGTTCGGGGCAGCCTCTGTCGTGGAATTCGAGCGACAGACAAAGGTCAATAGCAAGGCAGCGTGACAGCGTTGCAATCGAAGGCACCGTCATGCCACGCGACACGGAAGAAGCGTTTGGCGTCTCGCCTGGCCACCGTGGAGTTCGCCTGCTCAGTCCTGCGGCAAACCTATTGGACATTTTCGTCTAATCCACAAAGTGACTTGCACAGTGTCCTCCTCAACAAACCTAAGGAGGACCTGTGATTCAAGCGAAGTTGCTGGTGGATTTTCCTACCAGATCTGCACACGATCCGGCGGCGCAAGATAGAGCTTTTCTCCCGCTTGCACGTTGAATGCTGGATACCAGGCGTCGACGTTGCGGACCTCGGCTGCGCGAAATTCCGCGGGAGCATGCGGGTCAGTCATAACCTGCTGCCGAAGCGTATCTTCGCGCGACTTGGACGCCCAATTTTGCCCGAAGGCAATGAAGAATTGTTGATCACCCGAGAATCCATCCACCACCGGAGCAGGCTTGCCGGCGAGCGAAGCGCGGTAGGCGTCGTAGGAGGCAGTAATGCCGCCGTTGTCGGCGATGTTTTCCCCCAGCGTTTGCTTGCCATTTACCGAGAGATCGGGAAAAGGTTTATAGGAATCGTACTGCGCGGCGAGCCGCCCAGTTGCGGCTTTGAAATGAGCGAAGTCGGACGGCGTCCACCAATCGCGTACTCGACCCTTGGAGTCAAACGCGCTGCCCTCGGTGTCGAACGTATGACTGATTTCGTGGCCCATGATTGAGCCGATTGCGCCATAGTTCACTGCGGCCGGCGCCTCTGGGTCAAAGAATGGCGGTTGCAGAACTGCGGCCGGAAAGCTGATCGCATTTTGCAGCGGCAAGTTAACCGCATTCACGGTCTGCGGATGCATCGACCACTCTTTGCGATCGACGGATTGACCGAGGCGAGCGACGTCATGGTGATAGTCAAATAAGCGCCCGCGCCACAGATTTCCGAACATGTCACCCGGCTTGATTTCTAGTGCGGAGTAATCGTGCCATTTTTCCGGATAGCCGATCCCCACATAAAGCGTAGTGAGTTTGGCCTCGGCTTCGGCTTTGGTCGCGGGATTCATCCACGACAAAGCTTCAAGGCGCTTGCGGAACGCGGCGATGATGTTGGCAACCATGGCGTCAGCCTGCGCCTTGGCTTCGGGTGGAAAGTAACGTTGCACGTAGACTTGGCCAATAGCGTCGCCCAACAGCGTGTTGACCTGATCGACCCCGCGCTGCCAGCGCGGGCGCTGCTGCGGCGTGCCTGCAAGAGTCTTCCCAACGAAGGCGAAGTGTTCGTCGGCAAGCGCCTTCGGCAGAACTGGCGAATAGGCCTCAATCAGGTGGTACGCCAGCCAGTCTTTCCAGGTCTCGAGTGAAGTAGACGCTACCAGCGCCGATTCTCCAACGAATGCATTAGGCTGCCAGACGATGAAAGTGGCTTCGTTGCTAAGACCTGCGGCGCGAAAATATTCTGTCCAATCCAGGCCGGGAGCTTTGACAGAAAAGTCAGCCTGCGTCCATGGATTATTGGCTTTCTGAATGTCTTCGTTTTCCGCCAGGCTCAGGTGCTTTTCTGCGATAGCATGTTCCAGTTCGACGATACCTTGAGCGCGGGCATCTGCGTCGTTGAACCCTGCAAGGTTGAGCATGGCTGCAATGTGCGCCTGATACTTGGTGCGTACATCGCGCATACGGTTGCTGTCGGAAAGGTAATACTCGCGGTCGGGCATTTCCACTCCGCCTTGCATTAAATAAGCGGCGTAGTGATCTGAGTCGTTGAAGCCGGGCGCAACCCAGAGTCCAAAAAGATTCGGGGTGTGAAAGTTTGTATTGTTGAGAGCATCGACATCCGCGCGAAGAGTTTCGCCCAAAGCCCGCGCCAGCTCATGTTTATCCTTGATCGCAGCTATGGCTTCTAAATGGGGACGAAGCGGAGCGAGGCCTATCGCTTCGATGCCGGCTTCATCCATGTAGGAACTATAGAGGTCAGCCACTTTCCGCGTATTCGAACCGGCCGGTGCATTGGCCTTGACTGCTTCTTCTATCAAGCCTTTAGTGCGCTCATTGCTCAAGTCATTCAGAGTGCTGAAGACGCCGATCCTTCCTCGATCAGGAGGAATCTCGGTACGTTTAATCCATTGCCCATTGGCATAGCGATAAAAATCATCACCCGGCTTGACAGAAGTATCCATGTTGCCCACAACAACACCGTGATTGTTTTGGCTAGAAGTGTCCTGTGCGTAAGAAATTAGTGCAACGAGGAAAATGCAGGCTGTAAGGCATGGGAGAGTATGCAACAGGCTTAAAGGGGATCTCATGAAGAGCGCTCCGGTGCTGCGATCGAGCGCAGCCAATGAATTAGACAGCGGCGAACTAAAGAGGGTAGCACGTTCGAAAGACAGCCGACACGCCCCTCGGATCGACGCAAGCCGAACCTGGCGGTTGATCTCTCCA
>DASYOD010000099.1:0-3887 GCA_036008085.1 Terriglobales bacterium | reverse complement strand
TTTAAATCGTAGTTATGGCGCTCTGGGCAGTTCACCAGGGCGGTGGCCATGATGGGAACCAGACTACAGGAGTGAACCTTTTCCTTCTCAATCAGTCGGAACACTTCTTTGGTCTCAAAACGCTGGATCATGACGTGCTTTCCCCCAAGTAGAGTGAGGAAATGCGCGACACCCCAACCATTCGCATGGAAGAGGGGGATGGTGTGAAGTTCGACGGCTCCGTTTTCGATCTGAAATCCCAGGCAGACGTTCAGCGCATGGAGGTAGATGTTTCTGTGCGTTAGCATGACACCTTTTGGATTTGCACTGGTGCCGCTGGTGTAGAAGAGTTCAGCGAGAGCGTTCTCGTCAACGGAGCTGATGTCCGCGCGATGGGGTGTGGCCGCGCTGAGATAAGAATCATAGTTGTGTGGAGCGAGCCAAGAAGCTTCGGGAGAACCATCTAGCTGGACGAAGGTTTTTACGGTGCGAAGGTTCTTGCGAAAAGATTCCGCTAATCCGAGAAACTGCTTTTCAACAAAGAGTATCGTCGAGCCGGAATCATTCAGTATGTAAGCCAGCTCTTCTGACGCGAGCCGGATATTCAGCGGGAGCAGAACAGCGCCTGCTTCAGGAACGCCGTAGTAGGCTTCTAGTAAGCGGTGACAATTCGCGCTGAGGAAAGCGACGCGATCTCCAGCCTGGACGCCGAACTTACGCAAGGCGCCCGCCAAACGGCCGACGCGCTCCGAAAATTGTGCGTAAGTAAAGCGCTCTTGATTGCAGACAACTGCGGTCCTGCCGGGATATTGCTGTTCTGCATAGCGAAGGAAGCGGAGAGGCGTGAGTGGAATATTCATAGCGTGCCTCGCCTGGACTAGGCGGACTGACCTCCATCCACTACCAGGATGTGTCCGGTCACAAAATCGGATGCATCAGAAGCGAGAAAAATCGCCGCGCCTTTTAGATCATGAGGGCCGCCCAAGCGGCCCAAAGGCACAGACGCCAACAGCGATTCTTTGTTTCGTTCGATGACTTTTCCCGACATGTCGGTTGGAAACCAACCGGGCGCAATCGCATTGACGTGAATGTTGTGCAGGCCCCATTTGCAGGCTAGGTCTTTCGTAAAGGTAATCACGCCGCCTTTGCTGGCGCTGTAGCCGATGGCGGAGAAATTCGGCGGAGAACCATGCAACCCGGCAACTGAAGCGATGTTGATAATCTTTCCGCGGCGTTGCGGGATCATGACCTTGCCCACGGCTTGAGAAAATAAAAACGTTCCGGTGAGGTTGGTTTCGATCACTTTATTCCACTGCTCGAGTGTCATCGATTCAACCGGCGCACCCCAGGAAGTGCCGGCATTGTTGATCAAGATGTCGATGCGCCCAAATTGTTTGACGGTCGCGTCGACAACCTCTTGAATGCTCACCGGCTCTTTCACATCACAACCGAGCGCGACAACCTGCACCCCCAATCTTTGCAATTCCTCAGAAGCCTGTGCGCAGCGTTCTTTCTTGCGCGCACAAAGAACTAGATTCGCGCCCATTTGAGCGAGCCCTTCGGCCATCTGGCGGCCGAGCCCGACAGAACCGCCGGTAACGATGGCCACGCGGCCGGTTAGGTCGAACATCTGTGGGGGCTTCATGGCAGGAATACGAAATATCCCTCTTAAACAAACGTGTGTTTATATCACATGTTAGCAGCTATCGCTAGTTGACGTGTGATGCTAAACTGCGACGAACCCACTGGCCTCGAGCGGTCTGAACTGTTGCCAAGCATGATACTCCTTGCTGCCGCCATCGACGCGTCGCTTCAAGACTGCCGGCAAAAATCGCACGCTTTTCACCGCACGCTCAGCTGCCCCCGAATGTCTTGATCGCTTCCGCGGCTCCTCTCCTAGATGTGCAAAAGGCGGATAGCCAATCCGGCAAGCGCGCCGCCCGCTAGAGTGCCAATGAGCGAAATCGGAGCGTATCCCCAGTCCGAGCCACCCTTGCCCGCGATGGGAAGAATTGCGTGGGCGATCCGCGATCCGAGATCACGCGCTGGGTTCATGCTGGTGCCCGTGGGCCCGGCCAGAGCGAGAATCAATCCCCAGACCAATGCAGCAATCAGAACTGGACCGAAACCAGCGGGCAAATTGGCGCGCGTCAGAATGCAAACGGCCACGAAAACCAGCAGGGTCGTGGGAATGATTTCGCTAACGAGGTTGGCTACTCTGTTGGGAATGGAGGGGTGGCTGCAGAAACAGCTCAGTTTCATGATCGGACTTGGCGTAGCGGCCCAATGCGGCAGGAAATGTAGCCAGACCAGAGCCGACCCTACGAATGCACCCAACATTTGAGCGCTGACGTACGGCACGAGCTTCGAAAAATTGCCAGTGGCGACGGCCAAGCCTAGCGTCACAGCGGGATTGATGTGAGCGTCAGCGCTTCCACAGGCTAATGCGGTGAATATTCCCGCCATGGCTGCGACGGCCCAGCCCGTCGAGATCGAAATCCATCCGCCGCCTTCTCCCTTGGAACGTGACAGAACTACATCGGCGATTACTCCATTGCCCAGCAAAACCAGCACCATGGTGCCCATAAACTCCCCGAACATAGGCGATAGCATTCGTTCCTCTCAACCGTCGTTTAAGAATGGGCCAAGGTGAGAATCTAGCTCCTAGCGTCCGATGCTGAGCTATTCGCTGCGGTCAGTGGCTCAGCGCAAACGCTGTTTCACGAGAATGCCAGCGTTTCGTTTTTAGGCGACTGCCTACCAAGCCCGAAACCCCTCGGAGCTTGCAGCTTCAGAGTGAGATCAAGAACTGAGTCCCTCCGCGCCTTCGAACAGCGCAATCCGCCGCCAGTTACCAGCACTCGAAATCGATTTTGCAATCGTGCGACCCTTCATCGAACGGCCGTAAGTAGGGAGCTGGAACAAAATCGATAAAGGCCGGCGGTGTAGCAACAACAGTGCTACCGGAAAGATAAACATTGAATTCGGGTCCAAGCGCTGCGGCTGCAGCGTTCAGATCGCTCGCATCCGGTTCATGCCATTTTCCCGTATCAATGCGATCGACCAGCTTTTCAACTGCTGCAATTGTTTCCGCGGGGGTAAAGGCGCAGTGTCCCGCACGATCCACAAAATCCTGACGCAAGAACCGTCGGTTGCCCGCCGAACTAACGACGTTTTTGTAGGCTGACTCGTTTTCCACCACCACGAGGCCATCGCCTTTTGTGTGTAGTGTCAGAACGGGTATTCCGATATGGCCGTTGAAAATAATATTTTGCTCCAGGTAGCGAACGGCCGGGGGATCTGCGCTGATGCGCGCAGCGTCTCGTAGCGCGTCGAGGTCAGAATTGAGATTTAGCCCAGCTTCTTCGTAAAGAGCCTCCACTTCGGCGCGATCAATCGAGCGCTCGAACTGTCGCTTGTAATCCACGCCCGTATTCCACGAAGGATTGCCGGTCGCTCGGGACTCCAGTTCGGCCCGAAAGGCGAAAACAAACGGAAAATCAACCTCTTCGTCCCAGAGGAATTGATTTGCTTCCAGCGAGTCAAAATCTTTCGGATCCGGCTCGGGCGTGAGGGGCGTAAACCAACCAGGTAAGTCAGATAAAGCGGCTGCCAACGCGATCCGAGCTCGTCCTTGCGGAGAGTTCTGGGCAATCGTAAGCGCCTCCTCGGCAATCTCAAGATTCGTCTCGGGGTCTGCAATGTTCACGATCTGTAACCCGCTTCCAGGAGCGATCAGAACTTCAAACGCAAACTCTGAATCAAGCGCCGTGTTCCAGGTGGCCACTCCCCCTGAAAGCACTCCGCACATGGGAAGAGCTGCGGTGAAACGCTCAGGGTGTTTCTGTATCAATCCCGCAGTGATGATGCCGCCCAGGGAATGGCCCCACGCGATCGTGCGATCGGGA
>DASYOD010000098.1:0-3886 GCA_036008085.1 Terriglobales bacterium | reverse complement strand
TACATCAGTCGCTGGTTTGACTCGGTTTGCGCTCCGCCGAAACCAAAGTTTACGTAGCACCTCGCCCGTGAGTCATTTCGTCATTGCCTCACAAAAAGACGAACAAAACTTACCGGCAGTTTTAGGCCGTTGGCTTTTCCTGCGATGACGATCCGTGACGTACAGCGCCGGGAGGCACCTCTAGGTGCTTGCAATCACGGTTAGTATCAACCACGTTGTCAATAACTTGCAAACAATTGTTAAACCTCTTTACTGTCCGAATAGCCGCACTACCGTGGACGCAAATCGCTCGGCAGTCCACTGCTGAATGCCGATCCTGTTGAATTTCTGAAAGTGATCGCCGGCGTAGTCAGCGAGAGCGCAGCCTTTGAGCTGATTTTGCGCCGTGAGTTTCGAAGTGGGCAGAAACTTAGTGCTAAAGCGGAAAAGTGAATGTGCTCGGGCTTTGCAATGCGAGTCTACAATTGGACCTTACGAATGCAACCGGCAAGTTGAGTTTGAGGCGAGTGCTATCTGATGTCGGCCACAGAGCAAGAGATCCAGTTAGGTACGATCCGGAATCTCTTCGCAATCCCTAAGCATCCAGATTCGAGATGAAGCAGCCATGCGATGAAGTAGTGATCCGAGCGGGGGCTTTAGGCGCGCCCTGTGAGGAAGCATCACGCCCGTGGGTGCTTGCAGCCACGATTCTTGGTTCGAGCATGGCGTTCATCGATAGCACTGTGGTCAACGTGGCTTTGCCTGCTCTGCAAACGAGCCTTCACGCCACCGTGGTGGATGTGCAGTGGGTCATTGAATCGTACGGACTATTTCTTTCTGCCCTGATCCTGGTCGGAGGCGCTCTGGGAGACTCCCTCGGCCGTCGGAAGATGTTTTTGTTGGGCGTACTTGGCTTCGCAGTGGCATCCGCCGGCTGTGGTTTTTCTACGAGCATCAAGAGCTTGTTAGTTTGGCGCTCGGTTCAGGGGATCGCTGCCGCGTTCCTCGTGCCGGGCAGTCTTGCGATCATCAGCTCATTCTTTGACGAGAAGTCTCGTGGTAAAGCGATCGGAACATGGGCTGGATTCACGACCATCACTACTGCGTTCGGCCCAGTTCTGGGCGGCTGGTTGATCGAGCATGCTTCCTGGCATTGGATCTTCTTCCTTAATATCCCGCTCGCTGCTCTTGTTCTGATCATCTCGTTCTGGCACGTTCCCGAGTCCCGCAGTCCGGATCCCGGAAGTGTCGATTGGCTGGGCGCGTCGATCACGATTCTCGGTTTGGCGGCACTGGTGTATGGATTTCTTGAAACGTCAATCCTCGGGTGGAAGCATCCTCGGGTCATCGGGACTTTGATTTTCGGCGTTGGTTCGCTGATTCTCTTCATATTTGTTGAGAAGAGGGTAAAAACACCGATGGTCCCCCTGAAATTGTTTCAGTCCGCAAGCTTCAGTGGCGCAAATCTGATAACGCTATTTCTTTATGCTGCGTTGGGAATCTTCTTCTTTGTGTTTCCGTTGAACCTGATTCAGATTCAGAAGTACTCTGCGACGGCGACCGGTGCGGCTGCACTCCCCATGATTCTGCTCATGTTCCTGCTTTCACGCTGGTCGGGAGGACTCATAAGCCGCTACGGTAGAAAGATCCCGCTCGTTGTGGGTCCTCTGATTGCCGCGGCGGCCTTCCTCCTATTTGCTGTCCCTGATGTGCGGGTTCCTTACTGGACCGCGTTCTTTCCAGCATTTGTTGTCTTGGGGCTAGGCATGGCCATCAGTGTCGCGCCGTTGACAACTGTGGTGATGAACTCGGTCGAGCAGGAACGGGCGGGCACAGCGTCAGGGATCAACAACGCTGTGGCCCGAGTCGCAGGCGTATTAGCAGTGGCGGTGTTGGGCGCAGTCATGGCGGCGGCCTTTGCTTACTCGCTGCGACGGTCTCTTCCCGGGCTCAATTTGAACGTCGGCATCGTGCACCAACTGGAATCGAACGTTGCCAAGCTAGGCAGCCTCGATGCGCCGCCCGGCGTGGATTCCCAGACGGCAGCGGGAATTCGTTCTGCCGTCTCGGACGCCTTCATTTTTGGTTTCCGCCTGATTGTTCTAGTGTGCGCAGTTCTCGCCATAGCGAGCGCGGCTGTCGCATGGCGGAAGTTACCCGCGGAGAGTGCCGCCAGAGTTCCTGATCTCGGCGGTGTTGCGGGCGCCGACTAATCCCGTTGGTAGACTGCTGCCATTCCTCCGCGAGAGTAAAAGAACAAGAGCACGCAAAAAGATTCAAAGACCGCAACCTCAAAGCGGCCGAAGAGAATCTATCTTGCTGTAGTGCAATGACTTAGAGTCTCCGCACGGGACTTAAAATTCGGGAAACCTTAAACCGCAATCCCGAGCCAAGCCCGGCGAGGCACCAGCCCTGAAGGTCTAGGACTGGACGGGCAGCACCTAAGCCACCCCATTTATTATTTTTATTTTTCTTGTTGCTTTCAAGCCATCCAACACTGCGTCGCATACAGGACAAACCGGGTCAAAGAAGGAACGCATCGATTAATTACAATGAAACCAATTAAGCGTTTTCCGAATCCGCATGGTGCATTTGATTCCCCAACCCGCCAGCTGGCTTGTTGGCGTAATTTCGCGAACCAGGAGTAGTATGCAGGAAACAATCAAGTATCGTCTGACCGCTCGCCCGCGTCGCGCCGTTAGGTTGATCGTTGCAAGTGTCGCGCTATCCTTAATTGGTGGAGTGGTTTCGTGGGCGCAAAATTCGATGCCGCCCCAGCCGCTGAAAACTCCGGGGCCGCAGAGTTCACAAACCTCGCCAAATAGCTTGCCGCCGATGCAACTCGATGGCGCTGCTGTGCTCAATCACCTGAACCAGGTCATCAGTTGGTACCGTCATTCCACCACAGGCGTTCAGTCTGTCGGATTGTCCAGCGACGCCATCTATCAGGACAATGCGCAGAGTCTCGAAGCGGAGGTCGTGCGGCTCGCATTTCAGTCCGCGAAGGCCGAGGCCGAGCTGATCAGGGCCCAGCAGAAAATCAGCGGTGCAGCCCAGCCGTCCGGCGGCTCGACTCAGCAGCAGAAATTGGCCGAGATACAGACGAAGACTTCTTCCCAGATCGATCAATTGCGATCGCAGATCGAAAATCTAGACACGCAGATTGCTAAAGCCACGGCCAGCCGGCGAGGCAACCTCATTTCACAGCGAGACGCCCTTCAGGGTCAATTAGAACTACAGAAGGCTCTCCTCGATGCCATTCAAAAAATGGCGGCGTTCGTGGAAACCAACGGCGAGATCGCCGGTGGACTCGAAGGCAGTATCAATCAGCTGGCCCGATCGATCCCCGAGGTTCTGGTTGCGAGCACAAACCTTCAAAAGACGGTCGGTGCGCCTGTGCCAACTAAGCCTTCGCTTGCCAACTCCGGAGGTCTGATCAGCCAGGCCATGACGCTGTATGACTACATGAGCGCCGTGCACAGGATCGATGGAGCCATCAGGGAAACCAACAACGCGCGCGAGGTGGCGGACCAGTTGCGCACCCCGCTCCGAAACGCGTTGCGGGCAACCATTCAGCAGAGTCAGAACCCGGCCAATCAGCCGCCAGCCACCGATCCGCAACAGCTTCAAACCGAGCGGCAAGTCTTCCATGATCTCACCGAGCGCTTCAAACAGCTCTCCGGTGCGCTTCTGCCACTCAGCCAGGAAATCGTCGTGCTCGATGACAGCAAGACGAATTTTGGCGAATGGCGCAATTCGATTGCCGGCGAATCGAAGTACGTTCTTCGCTCCGTACTCTTCCGCGTGGGTGGAATTGTCCTGGCGCTGGCGGTGATTCTGGTTCTCTCGGAAATCTGGCGCCGTATCACGTTCCGGTATGTAAGTGAACCTCGTCGCCGAAGGCAGT
>DASYOD010000097.1:0-6269 GCA_036008085.1 Terriglobales bacterium | reverse complement strand
CGCCACCGTCGCTGCTCCCGGCCAGCGTCGACCATGTTGTCGCCCCCACACTCAGCTTTCCTGCGGTTCCGGCGCCATTGCTGGCGGATGGTCGCCCAAACAGAATGGATCTAGTAGTTGATGAAATATCGCCATTACACTCATCGACCCCGGGACGGGATTGGCCAGTTCTCAAAACATGCTATCGCTGTTCTCGACAGTTACCGCTGTAACTTCCCAATTCCAGAGAGACGTGTCAGCGTTGAAACGAATAACCTTCTGGAGGGAGTCTCTTGGTTCAGCTTCCCGCCACAATCGGACGGGTGAAACTGGAGCAGACGGCTGCTGGTCTACGGATCGTCATTCCTGCCTATCGTCATCTGTACAACTTTTGGGAGGTGGTGGTTCTCCGTCCAGTCCTCGCCTTGATTTGCCTGGCCGCGCTGTGGAGGATCTTCGCAGACTCGCCGGTTTTCATGGGTTTGGTGACGACTGCCGTCGCCACTGGAGTGACGATTAAATGGGCCTGGAAAGGATTTGGGCGAGAGATCATTACCGTCGACCGAGTCGCGCTGACCTTGCGCTGGGAGATCGGGGCAATCGGGCGGAGCCGTAGTTATATCATCGGAAGGATGACGCACATGCGATTCATCACACCAATCCGACCGACGAAAAGAAACATACTCGACTGGAATTACGTGATCTTCGACTATCAGGGGTCAGTTCCCTGGACGGAGTTTGTCGCCAGCTTCGTGGTCGTATTCTTCGGGCGTGGACGTAGCTACGATCCCCATACTCCCCGGTTTGGCAGAGGGTTGAGCGAATCGGAAGGCCAAGAGTTGGTTCGCGCTGTTCAGAGCGTCGCAGCACCTGCCTGTCAACTGTCGTAACATCGCCATACTGCTCATTGCCCGGAATCGTCCAATTCTCAACTTCGGTAGTGGCGTATGCTCAATAGTTATGTGATGCCGACAAAAGCCGCCCATAGGGGCGGCTCGTTTTCTTCTCTTCTCAATCAGTTATTTCAAGGTTACTTCGCGGGCGAGTGAACTGCTGAGAGTAGGCGCAATTTCGTTACGCTTCTTCGCGGCATCCATCATGGCCTGTCGGCTGCCATAGTGCTTTTCCGAAATCACACCGGCCTTTTCTGCCATTTCGTCCAGCGTTTCCCAGTTCTTGTATTCGATTGCTATAGCAACGCTCCAGTCATCGGGATGCTGCGCGACAGGGTTTGTGTAGAACTTATAGTCCACTACCCATCCCTGCTTTTTGAACTCGTCGTAGATTGGTTTGAAATTCTGGCGGATGTCGGTCCAGAAACCGTCGCCCATTCCCGCTTTTACATCAATGTAAATGACACGCCAAACGGGACCGTTATTGTAATTGGGATTCTGAGCAACTAACGTTGGGGCCACCAGTAACAGCGTTACTATCACAGAGAACAGCCACAGGGCACGCCTTTTCATTATGGTCACTCCTTATGCCTACGATTTAGGCCGTAAGAACGCAAGAATAGACGACTCCCCACTGAAATCGCGAGACAGCGTACCACGGAAAATGAAGAGCACGCTACCGGCGACGCGTTTGGGTACCGACAGTTGTCGTAATATCTCGATGGCACTTATTGATCAGCGGTGTGGAGTAAGGCCGAAACCGAACCCAGGTGTCCGAGCTCAGCGTCTCCCATACAACCAAATGCTCCGGTCCATGCAACTAAATAATTAGTTGACCTTTTAGCATCCTATCGCGTCTAATAATTAAGGAATGGAGACTGGCTTTTGCCCCCAACCAAATCACCAACTTTGACGGAAGCTGAACTCCGGCTTATGGATGTGCTATGGCAACAGGGCCCATCGACCGTGCAGCAGGTGCTGGATGCCCTGCCCAAGAAGTCGCAGTTGGCCTATAACTCGGTGCTGACCACCATCCGCATCCTCGAAAAGAAGGGCTACGTACGCCATATAAAGGATGGCCGCGCCCACGTTTACCGTCCGCTGGTGGCGCGATCTGAAGCCACGCGCTCGGAGATCAGCCATCTGGCGCATCGCTTTTTTGAGAACTCGCGCGAAATGCTGGTGCTCAATATTTTGGAAGACCGTGGCGTCGACGCCGACGAACTGCAGCGCCTCCGCCAGTTGCTCGAACAAACGCAACCAAACGATTCGAAAAACGGAACTAAGTAAATAAGATGACGCAGCTGAACCAACTGGCCCAATTGTCCACCGAGCGCATGCTGAACGGCATGCTCGAAGGCATCGCCATCGGCCTGTTTGCCTGGATTCTGGTACGCATAACCGGCCGGCGAAATTCCAGCACCCGATTCGCCGTATGGTTCTCCACGTTGCTCGCGATCGCTGCGCTTCCCGTGCTCAACGCCGTTTCCGGTTCGGCGCACGCGGGTGCATCAGCCATAACAGTTCCAGCGTTTTGGGCGCTCGATATCTTTTTTATCTGGGCAGCAATTGCCAGCGTGTTGCTGCTTCGCGTAGGCGTAGGTCTCGTGCAGTTGCGAACTCTGCGCGCAAGTTGCAGCGCAATTAATCCAGCTACCCTCGATCCTCTATTACAGGCGACGCTGCACGAATTTCAAAGCGTGAGGCGCGTGACGTTATGCCACTCCGACCGCCTGCAAGTACCCACCGCCATCGGTTTTTTTAAGCCGCTGGTAGTCATTCCGTCATGGGCGCTGCAAGAGCTTTCCAGCACGGGGTTGAATTCGATTTTGATTCACGAACTCGCCCATCTGCGCCGCTTCGACGATTGGACAAATCTTGCTCAGCAGATCCTGAAAGCGCTTTTATTCTTCCACCCTGCGGTATGGTGGATCGAGACCCATCTAGCCCTCGAACGAGAGATGGCATGCGATGACGCCGTTCTCGCGGCGACCGGAAATCCGCACGGCTACGCCCAATGCCTGGTTTCGATAGCCGAAAAAACTTTCCTGCGCCGCGGATTGGCCTTAGCGCACGCCATCGTAAACCGCGTGCGTCAAACTTCAATGCGCGTCTCCCGCATACTCGATGCGAATCATTCCAGCGGAACCCGCATCTGGAAGCCGGCACTGTATTCGATTGCGGCGGCTTTCGTCGTCAGCCTGGTTTCGTTCTCGCACGCGCCGGAATTAGTAGCATTCCAAAATTCCACCGACGCGAAGTCTCGCATGGCGGTCGCCGAAGGCCTATCTGCACACGCGATGTTGTCCTCAAGCGAACGTCGGTTCGAAAACCAGCCAGTAGCAACGCTGGCAAGTTTCCACGAAAACGCCGTTTCGCAGATGAATCAGTTAGGCGAGAAACCGTCAGCCAGGCATCCACGAAGCAGAGTAAGACAGAAATCCGTTGCGCAAGCCGTGGCGAAGAAATCGCAAACTGTCGAGCTCTCTTCGACGGATAAAACCGCCACCACACAAAATTCGGCGAGACTGTTGGAAGCAAATCTTCATCAACCCGAAGCTGAGATATTTACCCCAACGGTGTTGATGACATTTGACGAAGCATCAACCAGTCCGGCATTTTTTGTAGTGATGCGAACCGCGCAATATGAAAAAGCGGGGCCCATCCTTTACGGAATCAGCGTCTGGCGCATAACCGTAGTGCACGCAACGCAAGCCCCAAAACCGATAATTCTTAGCGAACAAATTTAAGAAGAAAGGAAAGCTGAAACACGACAGGAGTTCGCAATCAAAAACTAAATAATTAGTTGATTCCGCAATAAACAAACAATAGGGTGCCCCACCCTTTTCGCGTTCTCTGCGAAAGGGTGGGAGACAGCACCGCAATTGCTTTGTCACAACAGATTGAATCGTGTAAGGGGGCTTTAGCCCCCGATGATTTACGAACTAAAAGGAGAAGCTAAACCAAATGAAAAACTGGATCACAAAAACATCCATCGGACGCATGGCCGTATCGTTGGTCGCGATCGCAGCTCTCGCATCCGTGGTAACCTACGAAGCCGCCAAACCCGCAGCCGCGCGAGCCGCGACCGCAGCTCCGGCTGCATCGCCACTCGATGACAGCAGCGTCGGAACATTACTCTCGCTTGATCAGGCCATGGAAACTTTGGCCGCAAGAGTCACTCCGGCCATCGTCAACGTCGCCGTAACTTCGCACAGCAAAGCTGACGCAGACGATCAACAGCAACAAGAAATCCCCGACGACATACAGCGCTTCTTCGGGCCGGGCTTTGGTCAAGGCTTTGGCCCGCATGGCCGCCAGCAACCGCAGATCGAGCATGGCATCGGCAGCGGCGTAATTATTTCGCCTGACGGATATATCGTCACCAACAACCACGTCATCGATGGCGCAGTCGACATCCGCGTCACCATGAGCAACCGAAAAATCATGAAGGCCAAGCTGATCGGCGCAGACCCTCTGACTGATCTCGCCGTAATAAAAGTTGATGGCGGCAGCCTGCCCAGCATTCCCTGGGGCGACTCGACTGAATTGCATCCCGGACAAACAGTTCTTGCGTTCGGAAATCCTTTCGGTTTCCGCTTCACCGTAACGCGCGGCATCGTCAGCGCACTCAACCGGCCCAATCCTTTTTCCGATAACGCCCGCAAGCCCGGCGAATTTATCCAGACCGATGCGGCCATCAACCCCGGCAACTCCGGCGGCCCGCTGGTGGATGCGCGCGGCGAAGTCGTCGGCATCAACACCTTTCTTGTCTCTTCTTCCGGCACGTTTTCCGGAATGGGTTTCGCAATTCCCACGCAGATCGTGAAGCCCACCGTGGATGAACTCATCCGCGACGGCAAAGTCACGCACGGTTACATGGGCATTGGCATCAGCGATGTCACACCTGAGAACGCAAAATTCTTTGACGTGAACGATGCCAGCGGCGCGGTCGTGACTCAAGTCGAACCCGATTCACCCGCGGGCAAAGCCGGACTCAAAGTTGGCGACGTGATCACTGAACTCGACGGCAAGAAAGTCAGCGACGCTGGCGAGTTGCAAGTCGAAGTTGGACAGAAGCGTCCGGGCACGACCATCAAGCTGGAAGTAATGCGTGATGGCAAGGACGTAAATCTTCCGGTCACGCTCGAAGCCATGGGCAGCCGCGACAAAGGTGGCAACGAAGTTGGCGAAGCCGATCATGGAAAAATGCACTGGGGCGTTGGCCTCAGCGACATGACTCCTGATCTTCGTCAGCAACTGCAGGCTCCTCGCGACGTGCATGGCGCGGTGATCCAACAGGTGCAGCCGGGCAGCTCGGCGGACAACGCTGGACTGCAACGCGGCGACGTCATCATGCAGGTCAACCGGCACGATGTGCAAAGCGCGTCCGATGTGCAGCAGGCATTAGCAGGCGTGCCTAAAGGCAAAGACGCGTTGCTGCTGGTGTGGTCGAATGGTGGCAACACTTTCCGCGTGCTGCATGCGCCTGAAGGTTCATAACTATCAGTGAAGTAAAAAGTTCTGCGTGGAACGCGAGGCGAACTGGCTTTGTGTTCCACGTGGAACATTTTTTAGTGTATAGCTATAAGATAGTCATAGACAAGTTGTTGAAACTTCTACCTTGCAGTGGCGGCCCACCTTTGTGGT
The DNA here is from genome assembly GCA_036008085.1 of Terriglobales bacterium. GTDB lineage: Bacteria > Acidobacteriota > Terriglobia > Terriglobales > Acidobacteriaceae > JABDBE01. The sequence goes on along the minus strand of DASYOD010000097.1, from coordinate 747 downwards.
TTGGCAATGGCGGGGATTCAGTACCCCTTTAATCCGCTTGACTCGCCGAAGTTCGCGGAGTACTGTTCTGCTTCCCCCAAGCTGTCGGGCCCCGCACTTTTCCCCAAGGAAAATTTGATTCAGAGTCCAGGAGACCACATGAGACATGTGCTCGCTGCTGTCCTTTGCATCGCCATGCCGATCGCGATGTTCGCCTCAGAAAACGGCTACAAGGTTACCTACGACGGCGGCTCCCTGCCCGATGCCAAGGCCGGAGCCGGGATGAAGATCTACATCGAATCCAGCCAAGTTCGATTCACGAAAGACAAGGCTGACGTAGTAACGATACCCGCGCCGGCGATCACCGAGATCAGCTACGGACAGGACGTTCACCGCCGAATCGGCACCGCGGTTGCGGTTGGCGTCTTCACATTGGGCGTGGGCGCGTTGATTGCACTCAGCAAATCCAAGAAACATTACATCGGATTGATCTGGGCCGACGGAGACAAGAAAGGTGGCCTCGCCTTGCAGTGCGATAAGAACGACTACCGCGGCATCCTCGCCGGACTAGAAGGCGTATCCGGCAAGAAAGCCGTCGACTCCGAAACTATGACCGTCAAGAACTGAATCGGCGACGAACGCTCGGCCACAAAATGTTGGCCGCTCTATCGAGGAGAAATATGGACGAAATCAAAAGCGCCGAAGTCCTGAAGATTGGTGAGTGTGGCTGCGATGAGTAATGGCTTGGGGATAGGGATGTCATGGGCC
>DASYOD010000096.1:0-25684 GCA_036008085.1 Terriglobales bacterium | reverse complement strand
AGTATCGCCGGGAGATCGAGGAAGACAAGTTCACGCCTGAGGATGAGAAGACGCTCGACGAATTGGGCATCTAGTGGGCGAGGGTTCAACAGACACCCCTCAGGGGGTTGGGCATGGCAGTGGAAGCAAGACGGGCCATGTGCCGGTTCTTTTAAAAGAAGCGATCGACTTTTTAAATATCAAGCGCGGCGGGACATATATCGACGCCACGGTTGGCCTGGGCGGCCACAGTTACGAAATCGCAAAACGCCTCGGCGCACCGGGTCATTTGATTGGGCTCGATAAAGATCCGGCGGCGCTGGATATCGCGCGAGAAAGACTAGTCGTCGGTCGGCCGTCGTCGGCCGTCGGCGAACCTGATTGGCCGCAGATCACCTTGCTGCACCGATCGTTCGCAGAGATCGGCAGTGACCAAAGACCAGCAACCATCGATGGGATTTTGGCGGACATCGGCGTCAGCAGCTTGCATCTCAACGATGCCGCGCGAGGATTTAGTTTTCAGGCGGATGGACCACTCGACATGCGAATGAATCCGCAAGCCGAGCTCACCGCCGAACAAGTGGTAAACCAGGTCGACGAGGTCACACTCGCCGATCTGATTTACGAATTCGGTGAGGAAAGGAGGTCGCGGAGAATCGCCAGAGCCATTGTCCGGTCGCGGCCGATCCGAACTACTGCACAGCTTGCAGATGTCGTATCAGCCGCGGCCCGGCCAATGAATCAGGCAGAAAGAAGGATTCATCCCGCGACAAAAACTTTCCAGGCAATCCGAATCTTCGTAAACCATGAGTTGAACGACCTGCGGGCGCTGCTCGAAGCAGCCCCGCGGGTGCTCAAACCGGGCGGACGGTTGGTGATCATCAGCTTTCACTCGCTGGAGGATCGCATCGTAAAAGATGCCCTTCGCGAGGGAGTGAAGCAGGGTCATTACGAGCTGCTCACCAAGAAGCCAGTGACCGCCGGGGAAAAAGAGATTGATCGCAATCCGCGGGCACGCAGCGCGAAGTTGCGGGCAGCGGAAAAAGTTTAGGAGTTTTGTCATTCCGAGCGAAGCGAGGAATTGCGGTTTGCTTGCGCGGACAAGAACCAAGGTCCCTCGTTTCACTCGGGATGACAAGTTGTTAGAGATCCGACAATTGTTTGAGAAGTTTAGTCAAAAGACCAATAAGCGCGGAGGCAGGGAAATGTATACGGGGACACTGATTGACGATCTGATTTCGAGTGTGGAGCGAGCAGAGAAATACTCTTGCCAGACGACCGGTTCAGAGGAAATGAGCCAGGGATACTGGTACACACCGGCCGATGGTGATCGAGTCTCGGATTCGAAATTACTCGGGGTGGCATAAATGGTTGCGGCAGCCGTGGCAGCTCAAGGCATAGCTCGTGCTCGAAGGCGTAAACCGTGCTGGACGGGCACTCCAGAGATTTACTTTGCCAAGCCGATTGACAATTCCCGGCTGGTAAAAATCGAAGATCCACGGCGTGGCCGCGAAATGAGACAGTTCGGCATTGCGTTAAGCTGTCTTTTCCTCCTCGTTATGACTTATACGTGGCAGCACTTCAAGGCCATCGAGTACGGCTACAAGATCGAATATCTGAAGAGTGAGCGCAATGGCCTCTCGGAGTTAAATCACACGCTTCAACTGGAAGAAGCGTCGCTGCGCTCTCCGGATCGCATCGATCGCCTGGCACGACAATATGGAATGCAGCCGCCTCAAGCGGGCCAGATAATCCGCATGGATTCGGCGCCTCTGGATGCAAGTACGCCGGAAATGGCAAGCGCGTCGGTGCTGGTGGTTTCGCTGCCCTAAGGTTTTGGAAAAAGTCGCCGCGGATTTGCGCGGATAAACACGGATTACAGAAGTAAGGAAATCCGTGAATATCGGTGTAATCCGTGGCCGTGGTTTTGGCGGCTTCCGGGCCGCCATGTTTGTCTAGAGGGCGCGATCCGTGAGTGCCAACATACCTCGCAACAGCACCAACACCAGACTCTACCTGCTGGCCGGACTGCTCGTGCTGTGGTGCGGCGGCATCTGCATTCGTCTCGTCTACCTGCAAATTTTCCGCTACGGCAGTTTTGAGAAGCGCGCAATCCACGAGCGCGAGCGCACGGAAGAAGTTTCAGCCCGGCGCGGAGTTATTTACGACCGCACCGGACGCGAATTGGCAATGTCGATTTCGGTGGATTCCGCTTTTGCTGTCCCCACGGAAATTCCTGATCTCGCAGGAACCATTTCGCTGATTTCAAAAATCACCAAAACTGATCCTCGCGAGACCTTGGCGAAGTGCAAGGCTTCCAGAACGTTCTGCTGGGTGGCGCGGAAGGCGGACGGCGAGATTGCCAATCGCATTCGTTCGCTCAATCTACGCGGAATTTATTTCCAGAAAGAATCCCGCCGTTTTTATCCCAAGCGAGAATTAGCGGCGCAGGTGCTGGGCTATGTCGGCATGGACGATGAAGGCCTGAGCGGAATCGAGCGCCAGTACGATGACAAACTGCGCGGCGAGCCGGGACGCATGTTGATCTCGGTGGACGCGCATCGCAAATGGTTCGCCAGCGTAGAGAAGCAACCGGAGCCGGGAGAGAATGTCGTTCTCACGGTCGATGAGCAAATTCAGTACATTGCCGAACGCGAATTGGCGACGGCCATGCAGCAAACGCACGCCATCAGCGGAACGGTTATTGTGCAGAATCCGCACACCGGAGAAATTTTGGCGCTGGCGAATCAGCCGACCTTTAACCCGAACCTCAAGCGTGAAATTACGCCCGAGCGACTCAAGAACCACGCCGTCAGCGACGTGTATGAGCCCGGGTCGACGTTCAAAGTTGTAACCATTTCGGCTGCGCTCGAGGAAAAATTAACTCGTCCGGACGAAGTATTTGATTGCCAGATGGGATCGATCGTCATCAATGGCATGCGCATTCGCGACAGCCGCCCGCATGGATTGCTTCCGGTCTGGGGAATTCTGGCCGAGTCGAGCGACGTAGGCGCAATCAAGATTGCCCTGCGCCTGGGCGAAGACAGGTTTTACAAATACATTCGAGCCTTTGGGTTTGGCCAGCAAACCGGAATCGAGTTACCCGGCGAAACTCGCGGCTTAACCAAGCCAGTAAACCGCTGGTCGAAAGTCTCGATTGGCGCGATTTCCATGGGCCAGGAAATTGGCATTACCCCACTGCAGCTTTCGACTCTGGTTTCAACAATTGCCAATGACGGCGTCGCGGTTCCCCCGCGCATCGTCGCAGCCACTACCGATCCGCAGCCCACGCCACAGACCGTCGCATTCCATCCCGCCGACGGACGCCGGGTGATTTCTCCCCTGACTGCTGCGCAGATGAAACAGATGATGCAGAAGGTCGTGCTCGAAGGCACCGGGAAAAAGGCAGTGCTCGAAGGCTACTCTTCTGCCGGTAAGACCGGCACTGCCCAAAAAGTGGACCCAGGTACCCACGCATATTCGAAGACCAAATATGTAGCCTCATTTGCCGGCTTCGCGCCCTTGAACAATCCCGCAATCGTGGTCGCGGTGATTCTGGATTCCGCAGTAGGCCTGCATCAAGGCGGACAAGTTTCAGCGCCGGTCTTTCAGCGAGTGGCGCAACAAGTCTTGGAATACTTGCATACGCCGCATGATGTCGAGCTGCCCAAGAGCCGGCAACTGTTGCTGGCTTCGGGTCAGACGAAGGCGCAGGAACTTGCTGAGGGATCGCCTGACCATTTAGGCGAGCCGATAGACGTGGCGGATACTTCGATGTCGAACCCGGCCCCGGCCACAGCAAAAACTCCTGCCAGCACAAAACCAGAATCGCCTGCGGGTGCCGTAGTTGCAGCCGCGCTGCGTCAACGCGAAATGACCGCGCTGACCACACCGCCGAATGACCATCCAGGTGAGGGCAGTATTCAGCCGGGCGGCGAGACCGTTGGAGAACGGCCCCCATCGAGCGGCACGGTTGTGCTGGACGTGGAGCAGGGTGGAATCGTGGTGCCGTCTTTCGCAGGCAAAAGCGTGCGCGGCGCTATTGAACTGGCGCAGGACAGCGGTCTCGATTTGGACGCGGTCGGCAGCGGCCTGGCTCGGGAACAATCTCCGGCGGCCGGTTCGCATGTCACAACGGGAGCCCGAGTGACGGTGACTTTCGGCCGCTAAGAAGCCTCACGTAGCCACGGACGCCTCGTCCGGGGTGGCACGGAGGATGCTGGCCTCTACGCTCAAGACGTTGAGTTAAGGTAAGCTCACAGTAGAATTTCATGAACTTCACTCAGCTCCTCCATGGTGCGGAAATCCTCGCCCAGAGCGGTAACCCGAGTGTCACGGGCTTGGAATACGACTCGCGGCTGATAAAGCCAGGCGATGCGTTGATTGCTATGCGAGGCGAAAGCAGCGATGGGAACAAGTTCATCGACAAAGCGATCGCGGCAGGGGCAGTCGCAGTTATCACCGATTCTGCAAATGAGGCACCGCGCGAAGGAGTCGCATGGGTGCAAGTGCCCCACGGACGCCGTGCGCTCGCCCGGCTAAGTGCCAATTTTTATAAACGACCCGCCGAGCGCCTGGCGATTACTGGCATTACTGGCACGAATGGAAAAAGCACTACAGCATTTCTGCTGGAAGCGATTCTCTCGGCGGCCAATCGCAAGAGCGCACTGATTGGCACGATCGAATATCATGTGGCCGGAAAGGTTCTGCCAGCGCCGCATACAACGCCTGAAGCGCTCGACTTGAACCGTATTTTGGCTGAGGCTCTAGGCAATGGCGCGACGGAAGCCATCATGGAAGTTTCATCGCACGCTCTCGCGCAACAACGAGTTTATGGAATTCCGTTCGACGTAGCCGTGTTCACCAATTTCACCCGGGACCACCTCGATTATCATCACAACATGGAGGAATATTTCGCTGCCAAGCAGATTCTCTTCGAAGGCTGTGGCACGGATCCGCCTCGCGCTGCCGTAATTAACGTCGAGGATGAATACGGTCAAAAGCTGGTAAAAGTCAGCAGGAAACGCGGTTCTGAGGTTTTGACTTACGGATTAACGACCGGCGACCTGCATGCGGACGAGGTCGACATCACACCGCGAGGTACGCGTTTTGATTTGGTTACGCCTGAAGAAACCGTTCCCGTCTTTTCGCCGCTGATTGGCCGCGTGAATGTCTACAACATTCTTGCCGCGTCGGGCGCGGCTTATATGCGTTCGTGTAAGCCTGATGCGATCGCCAGCGGTATCGCTTCACTGGCCCGCGTCCCCGGTCGTTTTGAGCGCGTGGAGTGTAAGCAGCCTTTCACCGTAGTTGTGGATTACGCACACACCGACGATGCACTGCGCAACTTGACCTCGTTGGCACGAGAGTTTGTCCAACATGCAAGACAGAAGGGACGCGTCATAACCGTATTTGGCTGCGGCGGCGATCGCGATCGCGCCAAGCGTCCCTTGATGGGGGAGGCTGCGGGGCGCGGCAGTGACTTCGTGGTGCTGACTTCCGACAACCCCCGCAGCGAGGATCCGCGGGCGATTATTAACGACGCAATGGTAGGTTTGCAGCGCTGCGGTGTCAAATACATAGTACAGCCCGACCGGAAAATGGCGATCGCTCTTGCGATCGGCGAGGCTGCGCTGGGCGACATTGTCTTGATTGCGGGCAAGGGACACGAAAAAGTGCAGGTCACGCGCGAAGGCTCAATTCCATTCGACGACGCAGAAGTGGCTCGCGATATTCTGCGTGATGCCGGCTACCACTGCGACGCCGCAAATGCAGCCGCTGGGCAGAGATCATGAAACTGCCACTTGCTCGCGTTGCCGAATTTATTTCTGCGGCGGGTCAGTTCGACCGCGACGCGGTGGCGCAGGGCTATTCCATCGATTCCCGCACTATACAGCCGGGAGAGCTTTTCTTCGCGGTCAAGGGCGAGCGCATGGACGGCCACGATTTTATAAGTCAGGCGCAAAACAGCGGAGCAGTCGGCGCAGTCGTCCGTCAAGACGAACTAAGTCGCTACCCTTCCACCGCTGGCTTAATGACTGTCGACGACACGCTGGTGGCCTTGCAGACGCTGGCCAGCGCGGTTCGGCGGCTCTGGGGAAAACCCTTGATCGGAATAACCGGATCGACGGGAAAAACTACGACCAAAGAAGCAATTGCCCATGTTCTAGCGGCTCGTTTCCGCGTGCTGAAATCTGAAGGCAACTTCAATAATCATTTTGGTCTTCCCCTGATGCTGCTCAAGATCGAACCGGGACACGATCTGGCTGTCATCGAAATGGGCATGTCTCACGCGGGCGAAATTGCTGCACTTGCGAAAATCGCACAGCCTGAAATTGGTGTAGTAACAAATGTAGCGCCGGTTCACTTGGAGTATTTCGATTCAGTGGCAGGGATCGCACGCGCTAAATACGAACTGATTGAAGCTCTTCCCGCTAGCGGAACCGCGGTGCTGAACGCCGATGATGAATATGTTTCGCAGTTCGGCCGCGATTTCAAAGGAAAGATAGTTTTCTATGGCTTGCGGGCGACGGCGGATGTCCGGGCTGAAAACATTCAATCGCGAGGATCGGAGGGATCCGCGTTCGATCTTGTGGTTGGAAGTTGTCGGGAAAAAGCGGTTCTGAATCTCGTCGGCACGCACAACGTTTACAACGCTCTCGCAGCGGTTGCCGTGGCTTTGGAGCGAGGGATGTCACCTTCCGAAGCCATTTCCGCACTGGCGACTCTTGTTTCGGCAGACAAGCGCGGACAGGTCGTCAAAGTCGGTAACGTTACGGTGATCAACGATTGCTACAATAGCAATCCAAAAGCGCTGGAGGCCATGGTCGACGCACTGGCGGCGATGCCCGCAAAACGGAGGATTGTAGTCGCGGGCGCAATGCTCGAACTCGGCCCGGCGGGAGAAGAGCTTCATCGCCAAGCGGGACGCCATATTGGCGGCAAGAAGATCGACTCCCTTTTGGGAGTGCAAGGTCAGGCCGAGCAAATGGTTGAAGCTGCGCAGCAAGCTGGGATACCCGCGCTTTATGTCGCCACGCCGGAAGAAGCCGGAGAATGGCTCTCCCGCGAAACCCGGGACGGAGACGTGGTATTGCTTAAGGCGTCACGCGGGGTGAAACTGGAGAAGGCACTCGAGAGGTGGCAGTCGCAACAGTCATCAGTCGTCCGTCATTAGTCGCAGGTGCGAGCGACGAATGGCAACGACCAAAGACGAAACGGAGGCTGATTGCTTTACTGGCTGTTGTACGAAAAATTATTCCACTATTTTCCGCCGTTTCGTATTTTCCGTTATTTGACCTTTCGTACCGCGTTTGCCAGCCTCACAGCGCTGTTTACCGGACTAATCGTCGGCCCACTTGTTATCAATCGTCTTCGCGAATTTCAGATCGGACAATACATCCGCGAAGAAGGCCCTAAAGCTCACCAGAAAAAAGCCGGCACTCCAACCATGGGCGGCTTGCTGATCGCTATCTCCATCGTGATTCCAACTCTTTTGTGGGCTGACTTGAGCAACCGCTTTGTCTGGATTGCTGTGCTTGCCACCTCAGCCTTTGCCGCGATCGGCTTCAGTGACGACTACATTAAAGTTGTCAATCGGCGGAATTTGGGGTTGACCGCCAAAGCAAAAATTGGTTTTCAAATTGCCGCCAGCGTTCTGGTCGCGGTTGCCCTAATCGCCATGCAGACGCGCGGCCTCTATTCGACCAAGCTGCTCGTACCTTTCGTTAAACAATTTAGGCCCGACTTAGTGATCGGAAGCCTGGAACGCTATCCGCATTTGTGGCCTTTGGCTTTTCTGCCGTTTATCGGTTTCGTGGCGCTAGTGATCGTCGGATCGAGTAACGCAGTGAACCTGACTGATGGCTTGGATGGCCTGGCTATCGGCTGCACCGTAATCGCCGCCGGCGCTCTAGCCGTCCTCACCTACGTCAGCGGCCACGCTACCTTCGCCTCCTATCTCGAACTCGAGCGCATGCCGCAGGTCGGAGAATTGACCATTTTCTGTGGCGCCATGGTGGGTGCGGCGATCGGCTTCCTTTGGTATAACGCCCATCCTGCGGAAGTTTTTATGGGAGACGTAGGCTCGCTGGCTCTTGGAGGCGCAATCGGTACAGTGGCAGTCATGATCAAGCAGGAACTGCTGCTGCCCTTTATCGGCGGCGTGTTCGTCATCGAGGCCATTTCCGTGATCCTGCAGGTCGCATCCTACAAACTTCGCAAGAAGCGTATCTTCAAGATGGCGCCCATTCATCATCATTTTGAATTGCTGGGTTGGTCGGAGTCGAAGATCATTGTGCGTTTCTGGATTGCGTCGCTGGTGTTCGCGCTATTCGCATTGACAACGCTGAAGTTAAGATAGGCCTTACCACAGAGACACAGAGTCACAGGGGAACAGGATCTTTTCAGGCCGGCGTGCCAATGATCGAATTGGATTTTTCTTGCTTGTGTTCTCTGTGACTCTGTGTCTCTGTGGTGAAATAGAATCCGATGGACGTCAACAACAAACGCGTGCTCGTGGTCGGCCTGGGTAAGTCAGGCGTGGCCTCGGCGCTTTTCTTGAAGGCGAAAGGCGCGCGGGTTACGGTTTCTGACAGCAAGCCCCAAGACCAGTTGAAAGAGCAGATTCCAGTGCTGCTCGATAATGGCATTGCAGTCGAAACCGGAGGACACGGCGAGCGCACTTTCGGTGGACAGGATCTGATCGTGGTGAGCCCGGGCGTCCCAACGGATTCGCCGCCTCTGGTGCAGGCGCGAGCTCTTGGCGAAAACGTAATTGGCGAAGTTGAACTTGCAGCTCAGTTTTTTCCCGGGCGCATTGTGGCGATTACCGGCTCCAATGGCAAAACCACAACCACGACTCTAACGGGCGGAATCATCACCTCTGCCGGATATCGCGCTGCCGTTGGCGGCAACATCGGCACTCCCGCGATCTCGCTGGTGGAAGCAGCGACTGCCGACACGATTGCGGTTTTGGAAGTTTCAAGTTTTCAACTGGAAACCATTCAAACTTTTCGGCCACAGGTCGCGGTGGTTCTCAACGTAACTCCTGACCATCTCGACAGGCATCGCACCTTCGCTGCCTACGCGGATGCCAAAGCGCGCATCTTCGAAAATCAGCGCGCAGGAGACTTTACCGTGCTTAATGCTGACGACCAGACTTGCGTCGAATTGGCAGCGCGCACTCGGGCACAAGTCTTCTGGTTCAGCAGGACGGCCGAGGTGAAACAAGGCGCGTTTGTGCGCGAAGGAAGAATTCTCTTTCGCGACGCCAGCGGTCAAAAAGAGATCATGCTGGTCTCGGAAATTCCTTTGAAGGGCGCGCACAACGTGGAAAACGTTCTGGCTGCGGTGTGCGTGGGAGCATTGCTCGGCTGCGAACCTGACCGTATCCGCACGGCCGTCCGCAATTTTAAGGCTGTGGAACATCGGCTGGAACATGTGGCTACGATCGACGGCGTAGACTACTACAACGATTCGAAGGCCACCAACGTCGACGCTACCATCAAAGCGATCGAGTCTTTCCCGGCGAATATCCACCTCATACTCGGCGGCAAGGATAAAGATAGCGACTACGCCGTTTTGAACGATCTGCTCCGGAAGCGTGTCAAGCACGTCTACACTATCGGGGCCGCGGCGGCGAAGATCGAATCGCAAATCGTTTCTTCGAAGAACGGCGGTCCTGAAATCGACCATGCCGAAACTCTGGAAACCGCAATTCGACATGCGGCCGTAATTGCCAAGCCAGGGGATGTCGTTTTGCTCGCTCCCGCATGCGCCAGCTTCGACCAATTCCGCAACTACGAACACCGCGGAAAGGTGTTCAAACAAGTGGTAAGCAGTTTGGCGGTTCAGGCGAACCAAAAGAGTTAAATCCTTCCCCAAAATCGTCTCCGAAAAGTCTCGGTGTCAGCTTGTCTCCGTGGTGAAATGAAATCCTCTTTATGGCGAAGCGTGTCGCTGTCGATAGCTGGCTGTTCACCGTCACTCTGCTCTTGATTTTTATAGGACTGGTTATGGTTTTCAGCGCGTCGGCGGTGATGGCGAAAGAACGATACGGCTCCGGATATTTTTTCCTTCTGCGGCAACTGGGATGGGCGACCGGGGGAATTCTGGCAATGGTCGTGGCGACGAAAATTGATTACCGTCGCTACAAGCATCCGGCGGTGGTCTTTTCTTTGCTTGGCTTCACCACCTTGATGCTAATTTCGGTCTTCTTCCTTGATCGCGCTCACCATACCCATCGCTGGTTTCATTGGGGACCATTTTCCTTCCAGCCCTCGGAAATGGCCAAACCTGCTCTCATTCTGTTTTTGGCATTTTTTCTTGAAAGCCGCACGAAATCAATGAAAGATTGGCGGAACACGATTTTGCCGGCGGTTGTGCCCACCGTATTATTTATCGCCCTGATCGTTTTCCAGCCCGATCTAGGTACGGCGATAGCATGTGCTGCAATCACGGGCTGCGTTCTCTTTGTGGCAGGACTCGATTTGCGCGTGCTTGCTTACGCGTTTGCGGCGTCGCTGCTGCCGCTATATTTTCTGATCTTCCACGTAGCCTATCGGCGCGACCGCATTCTCGCCTTTCTCGATCCATACTCAGATCCTCAAGGCCGCGGCTTTCACATCATTCAGTCGTTGATCGCGGTGAGCACCGGCGGAATTACCGGTGTCGGCCTGATGGAAGGTAAACAAAAACTTTTTTATCTGCCCGAGCCTCACACCGACTTCATCTTTGCGGTCACAGCCGAGGAAGTCGGACTGGTGGGGGCGCTGATAATCGTGCTGCTATTCGCGGTTTTCCTGTGGCGCGGCATTCGCACCGCTCTGCGAACCGAGGACATGTTCGGGCGCTTTCTAGCGGTGGGAATCACGAGCATGATCGTGGTGCAGGCTTTCATTAACATTAGCGTCGTGCTCGGGATGATGCCGACGAAAGGTATACCGCTGCCGCTGGTTTCTTATGGCGGATCTTCTCTGATGGTCACGTTAGCGTGCATAGGCGTGCTGCTGAATATTTCCAAACAAGCTGAATAGCTAACTGTGACTACGTGAGGACGGCCGCCCCCGGCTGTCCGGCCGAGCGAAGCTCGGCAAGATGCGGAATGTTGCGTTCAATTGCGCCATGCAGCTAAAGGGTTAACTGCTCGCAGCGTCCGTGCTTCGGTTCCGGTTTATAGTCACTGCATGCGCGCCATATTAGCGGGAGGCGGAACCGGCGGACACGTGATTCCCGCGCTGGCCATCGCTCAGCAACTTCAGAAAGACTATTCCGCCGAGGTGCTGTTTATTGGCACGGCTCGCGGAATCGAAAACCGGTTGGTGCCGGCTGCTGGGTTTCCTCTGCGCCTCGTTCAAGTCGGTGCGCTGAAGAATGTGAGCGTGGCCACGCGGGTGAAAACGGCACTCGACTTGCCACGTGCGGTATGGCACGCGCAGCGTATTCTCGCTGAGTTTCGTCCAGACATCGTGATCGGCGTCGGCGGGTACGCATCCGGCCCCGCCATGCTCGCGGCAGTTCTGCGGCGAATTCCCACCCTGGTATTTGAGCCTAACTTTGTTCCCGGATTCGCCAATCGACTGGTCGCGCCCCTGGTTTCAGGGGCAGCGGTCCACTTCGCCGAAACTGGACGTTATTTCCGCCGCTGCGAAGTTACCGGCGTTCCGGTTCGCGAAGCTTTTTTCCAGACCGCCAACAGTAACTCCGCAGACCTGAGGCCTACCCTGCTGGTTTTTGGCGGAAGCCAGGGCGCGCACGCCATCAATCAGGTGGTAATGGATTCGGTGGCGCAGTTGCGAACACGCATTCCTGGAATTCACATCGTCCATCAAACCGGCGAGCGTGATTATAATGACGCTCAAGCTGCCTATGCGAATTTGGGTGGTTCCGTCGAAGTGCATCGGTTTATCGACGATATGCCGGGATCGTTTGCCCAGACCAGTTTGCTTATTTGTCGCTCGGGCGCTAGTACCGTGGCAGAGGTAACGGCCGCAGGCAAGCCGGCAATCTTTGTGCCGTTCCCGCGGGCCGCTGACGATCATCAGAAACGCAATGCGGAAGCTTTGCAGCGGGCGGGCGCTGCGATAATGCTTGAGGAATCGAATCTGACGCGCGATAGCCTTGTGGAAACAGTTAGTTCTCTTTTCAGCGATCCAGCGCGGCTGGAGCAAATGGGCGAGGCGGCGCGCAAGCTATCTCACCCAAATGCAGCCCGTGATATCGCGGCCATGGCGGCTCGGCTGACAGGAAAGAAGAGCTAGCCACAGATTTGTACGATTGTCCAGAATTAATCCTATGTTACATCCGCGTTTATCCGCGCAATCCGTGGCGAAGAAGTTAACTTAATGTTTGCGAAAATTCAGCGAATTCATTTTGTCGGGATCGGCGGCATCGGCATGAGCGGTATCGCCGAGGTGCTGCTGAATCTTGGATACAAAGTTTCCGGCTCCGATCTTAAGGCCTCATCGGTCACGCAACGCTTGGCTAGCTTGGGCGCGGCAGTATTCGAGGGGCACCGCGCGGAAAATATATCAGGGGCCGAAGTTGTCGTGGCCAGCTCGGCCATCGCGATCGACAACCCAGAAGTATCCCAGGCTCACAGTCTCCATATTCCCGTAATCCAGCGCGCCGAGATGCTGTCTGAACTTATGCGATTGAAATACGGCATCGCCATCGCTGGAATGCATGGCAAGACCACGACTACTTCCATGGTCGCAGCGGTTCTAGCGGGGGGAGGACTCGATCCCACCGTGGTCGTTGGCGGCCGGGTAGACGCCATGGGCTCAAACGCGCGCTTGGGCAAGTCGCAATATCTGGTGGCCGAGGCCGATGAGAGCGACCGTTCCTTTCTCAAGCTTTCGCCCATTCTGGCCGTGGTCACAAATATCGATCGCGAACACATGGACTGCTATCGCAACATGCGCAACGTGAAGCGCGCATTTCTGGACTTCATGGATCGCGTTCCTTTTTATGGGATGGTGGTGGTTTGCAACGATGATCCAATACTGCGCCGCATGCTTCCGCAGATTCAGCGCCGGACTGTCACCTACGGCACGCGACGCGGGTCTGACTTTCATATCAAACCCGGTGAGTGCATGCTCAGTCCCGGAGAATACCGGCCCACCAACCATTTTGAAATAACTTTTCATCGAAAATCTTTAGGCGAGTTTCGCCTGCACGTTCCAGGGGTACACAACGTACTGAACGCCACGGCCGCGATAGCGGTAGGCATCGGCCTTGACATCAACGTCGAGCAGATTCGGACAGCTCTTGAGAGTTTTGGTGGCGTCGACCGTCGTTTTCAGTTACGAGGCACAGCCGACGGAATCAGCGTGATCGATGATTACGGACATCATCCGACCGAGGTTCGGGCAACCCTGGCAGCGGCGCGGCAGTGCAGTTTTCGCAAGATTCACGTTGTATTCCAGCCGCATCGTTATACTCGCACGCAGTCGCTCATGAATGAATTCGGGCCCGCATTTGAGGATGCGGACACTCTTTTCGTTCTCGACATTTATGCCGCCAGCGAAACGCCAATCGAAGGCATCACCGGAGAGGCCTTGGCCAAACGCATTCACGATGCTGGAAAGCATGAAGCGCATTACGCTGCGTCATTCGCCGAAGCCGTGGCAGCGGTCGCCTCCGCCGCGCGCGAAGGAGACATGATTCTCACCCTCGGAGCGGGCAGCGTATCGCAACTGGGGCCAATGATTCTGGAGGAACTGCAGGTCAGGCAGACCAAACTTGCGGAATCCCGATAGCAACGATATGGGAGCCTTTAGTTCCGTGCTTTAAGACCTCGGCTCCCTCAGATCAGCGTTTGTCATCCGAGCAAAGCGAGGGCTTGAGTTTTTTCCAGCTCAAGCAATCCCCAGCGAATCGGCTACACGATTGATGTAGTTGAACCACGCCGCAATCAGTGTGATTTGCAGGACGGCTTTATCGTCGAATCCCGCTCCCCGGAGTCGTTTGTGATCGTCTTGCGAGACCTTCGTCGCATCCCTGGTGAGTTTGACTACGTAATCCAGCATCACCCGTTCTGGCTCAGTGATGGCAGCGGTCGTATAGTCCTTCTGCAACGCTTCAACCAGGCCTTCGTCCAAAGTTACTCGACGCAGAAACTCTGCGTGTGAGTCGATTCAATAAACGCACCGGTTGGTCACGGAAACGATTGTGGCAATCATTTCGTGGTGACGTCGCGTTAACGGCAAGTCGGGCGACATGAGGACGCCGAAGGTTGCGAACGCATGGTATAGCGCCTCGGGAATCAAACTGTGCGAGGCGACGATCTCCGACGACCCTCCACCTGGCGACGGATGCACCGGCGTGGCATACTCCTTCGGATAAAGCAATTTCTGATCTTCCAAAGCCTGACGTAACTTCTCGTTAGCTTCTTCGAGCGGAACGGTGCGAATCCAAGCCATAACTTGCCTCTAACATGGGGTTTTCGTAGAATTTGTTTCCAAGTTCGCTAAGCATCACTGCCTGCAGTTGCCAAGATTCGCATTGTACACGGCGTTGAATGACGAATTCGTTCGCGGCTTACCCCGCCGAGGAGGATAGAGTCAATGAGTATCGTAGTATGGAAAGTAATGCGCCGACTGCCGAAACCGATGTTGCTGGTCTTGTTGTTCTTGCTGATGGTTGCAGTGTGCCGCGCTTAGTGAGCCTTCTCTTTACTTGTTCGCAGTGATTTCTGCCGGCCAAGGCAGTTTCATTGGCAGGTCTGCGCATCTTGTCCGCTGATTCGAAACAGATCGACAAAATGTTTCTGGGCATCGACGACGTAGAGGCACGAACCCTGCGAAATCCACAGTCCTGCAGCCTGGGTCAGATTTGCCGCTTTGACGTTGGCGAGATCAAACGTGTATAGACGCCGCCCGTCGCGAGCGAAGACCTCAATCCGATCAAGAACTGGATCGCTTACATAAATGTTACCTTGGTTGTCGACTGCCAAACCGCTGCGGCCGTCAGCGTAGGCGAGGTTGATGGCCCTCCGGAAATGTAGCGCGGTATCAAAAACCTGGATGCGGGTGTTGCCGGCATCGAGTACAAACAATTCTCCATCATGAATGAACGCCTGGGTGGGAAGTTTGAAGTCGCCGGGAAGGTTGCCGCCTCCGCGTTTGCCGGCCTTGGCAACCAATCGGCCCCGCTTGTCCAGAACAATAATCATGTGCCGGTGCATATCGCAGACATAAAGGTTTCCGGTTGTGTTATCGACGGCGATCCCGGCCGGACTTTCAAAGTAAGATTCATCACCACCGAGTTTTCCCAGGGTACGGCGAAATTTTCCTCCTGGGTCATAGACGAAGATGGTGCGGCTGAGTTCATCGGTCGCATACAGGTTGTCGTGATTGTCGACGGCGAGGGCGATAGGAGTGACCGATTGGCCGCGGTCCAGAAGACTATATTTTCCACGCGCAAAATCGAAGACGTGTATGACCTTTGCGCCGCGATCGGCAACGAACAAGCGGCCGTTTGAATCCGCCGTGATGGCGGCGGGCGATTGCAATGTGTCAACGCGCGGTTCGTCGTCTTTGGGCCCAGCGATGATGTCTACACTGCGATCCAGAATCGGATGTGATGTTTTTTTCACATCGTCGGCTGAGGAGAAGGCCCGCACAAAACTAGGCTCCGGTGATACTGGTTGCGCACCAGTTTGCGCTGGTTGAACGGGGTCTGCGACGGCATAGTCCTCGGCCGCGAATCCAGGCGCAATGCCACATAGGAGGAAAAAGTAGAACAAACACCCGATGGGCTTACCGACAGACACTGCCACTCACCTTGCTTCGATTTCAACCGAAGTTTTCGGAATGCGCATTGTTATGCATCACCGCCAAATGTGAGCTGCATCACAAGTGATTTCAGCCCATGGAATCTGCTGCCATGCCGGAGCAAGGGCATCGGTTTCGCCCGTGGAACGAAGGCGGTGACTGGCAAATCGTGGACGGGGCCAAACTCGAACAGGGCGTGGACAACATGGAATCAACGCGAGCGGCAACGGAGGCGGCGAAAAGACACGATACTATTTCGGCTTTCCCTCTCGACCTTGCGATTGGAATCTGAAGGCCGTGTTCATCAATTAATCAAAATGCTACTTGCGCACAACCCCTGAAATTTGAGAAGGTTATGCAGGCCCTGATGTGGCTCGGGAGCCGTGGCCACACAAAAGCCATTTTCATAACGACAGTTAGGGAGCGAAGAGGCGTATGACTAAGGCTGACCTGATTGACGAAGTATCCCAGTTGGCAGAGTTAACCCGCAAAGACAGTGAAGTTATTGTCGAAACCATTTTCGACAGCATCGTGCGCTCGCTACGCGTGGGCGACAAAATTGAGATTCGCGGCTTCGGCAGCTTCCGCACCCGGCAACGCAAACCGCGAGTGGGCCGGAATCCCAAGACCGGAGATCGCGTCGAAGTCCCGGCCAAGAAAATCCCATTCTTCAAGCCCAGCAAGGAATTGAAAGATCTGGTGAACAGCGGGGTCACCGAGACTGCAACCCCGACACCGGCGGCGGCGCCCACGTCCCCTACTCATTAGGTTGAGCGGCCGCGGCTCGCACGGTTGCGTCCGAAACGACTGCGTGTTTTCTGTGATTTAATCAGATTCATGTTTGCGCGAAAGATTCTGGTGGAGTACGAGCAGAGTGGCCGCCGTGCTCCTTGCGCATTGAAGTGGCTGGATAGCTTCTCGATGCGCAACTTCACCAATGCCACAGTTTTTGACAACACCCTGCCTCTGGCCGACGGCCTCATGGAAATTGGCACCCAGGTTCCGCTCACTGAATTGAAAGATGCCATGGAAGACTGGTTCCGGCGGAAGAGCTATATCCCGAAAGACGCGTCGCTGGTGTTGACCGAGACGACTGCAAAAGCTTGAACCACGAAGGACACTAAGAGTCACAAAGGAAAGCCCGTAAAGACCAAGTGGACCTTTTTGACTTGCCTTCCTTTGTGCCCCTTACTGTCGCTGGTGGTTCAAGCTCTTAGCTTAATGCTCACAGCTGGGAAACTCACCGCGACGTAAGTGCATCTCAGAACCGGCGTAAATATGGTCCCCCACCCAGGATTCGCGCCTATCGTGAGTTTCACCAGTGTTGGCCGGACGTGTCGCTGGTTTGAGCGCGCAATTTCAACGGATCTCGACCAAATGGAAGTAACAATATTTCACCAGGTTTCCGTCAATTGGGACAAACTGCTGGGTGTCGCAATATCGCTAGTTATTTGCGGTGGTAGCTGGACCGCAGCGGGAATCGCCGCAACTCACCTGCTCAGATAGTTCCAATCACTTCTCGTAGTGCAGCAGTGAGAATACGTCGTATCCCGCCAGCTTCTCGCGACCCTTCAGAAAATCCAGTTCTACAACAAATCCTAAACCTACAACTTTGGCACCGAGCGCGCTCGCCAGCTTGGTCGTAGCTTCAGCAGTTCCTCCCGTGGCCAGTAGATCGTCGACGATAATAACGCGTTGGCCCTGTTGAATTGCGTCCTTGTGAATCTCAAGTGTGTTCGTACCGTACTCCAGCGCGTAATCGTATCGGGTAGTCGCGGCAGGGAGCTTGCCCGGCTTTCGCACCGGGACGAATCCTGCATTCAGCCGGTAAGCCAAGGCAGGCGCGAAGATGAAGCCGCGCGCCTCCATGCCCAGCACCAAGTCAACTTTCTTGTCAAGATAGTGCTCGGACAGCGCATCGATCAAAGCCGCGAACCCTACCTTGTCTTTGAGCAGCGTAGTGATGTCGTAGAAAAGGATCCCCTTCTTAGGGAAATCGGCAACTTCTCTGATTAATTTTTTTAGCGGTTCGCAGTTCACGCTCGCTTTAATCGATGCTGCGTTGCTCGGCATTTACCAGGCTCCTTCAATGCGAAAAGTGCTAAGACCAGAAATCGGTTTGGCTTCAGATTCCTCGACATCATCCACGCGGGCGGCGCGTGGGCCTTCACGCAGACGCGAGCGTAAGCCAGCCAGTTGCTCGCGCGTGCCCATAGCTAAAATTTCGACGCTGCTGTCGGCGTTATTCCGCACCCATCCGGCGATGCCGAGAATATGCGCTTCCCGCTCCACAAACCAGCGAAACCCCACCCCTTGGACGCGTCCGCGAACCAGAAAGCGGCGGGCTTCTGTGTCCTTAGGCATAACACTCCGACTCATCCAAAATACCAGATTGACGACAGGTGCAGCCTAGTGGGAGGCAAACTCGTTCTTAACTGTCATCCCGCCTTTCATGACGAACTTGACATGCTCGAGTTCGCCAATGTCGGCGATGGGGTCGCCCGAAACGGCGATGACGTCGGCGTATTTGCCCGGCTGGATTGAACCTATTTTGTCCTGCCATCCCATCAAATCGGCTGCGTTGGTTGTGGCTGCGCGGATTGCCTCCAGCGGTGGCAATCCAAGCTTGGTCATGGCGATGATCTCGTGCGAGTTCTTACCATGTGCGTCCGCGCTGGAAGGATCGAAACCGTTGGCGATTCTTACGCCCAATTCTCGCGCGATTGAAATATTCTGCCGCGTCCGCTCCAGAGTTTCTTCCATGTATTTGTGCGGCTGCGGAGACTTGGCCGTTTCTACGGCGTAGAAATAGTAGCCAATAGTCGGCACCCAGAACGCATTTTTCTCTTTCATCAATTCAAACGAACTGCGGTCCGCCCGGTGTCCATGCTCGATTGAGTCAACCCCCGCCGTGAGTGCGTTGCGAATGCCTTCCGGACTATTGGCGTGGGCGGCTACTTTTAGTTTGGATTTGTGGCCCTCCTCGACGATGGGCCGGATTTCATCGACGGTCAGTGTGGGAAAGTCCCAATCGGCATACACTTTGAGCAGGTTCGCACCATGCCCAATTTGTTCTCGTGCGGCCCGGCGCGCTTCCTCAGGACCACTGACCATTTGTGCGCCGGTGGGAAAATCCACCAAATCGGGAGAGACGTCAAAGGGAAAGTATTTGCCGACTGCGGCAATCCCGCGAGTTGCGACCTTCATGCGCGGACCATCCACGAGACCCTGATTGATGGCATCCCGCAGTGCCACGTCGGCATAGCCGGAGCCTTCGCTCTCCACGTCGCGCACTGCGGTAAAACCTGCGAGCAATGTGGCCCGAGCGTTGGCAGCGCCCTCCAGCGCTCGAAAAGCCTGCGACTTGGTGAGCAGGTTCAGCGCGTATCCCTGTGGATCGTCCGGAACCCGGGCCATCAGATGAGTGTGGCAGTCAATGAGTCCGGGTAAAAGGGTAGCGTCACCCAAATCCACAACCTGCGCGTCCGCTGGAATCTTCAGGGATGACCCTGCGGCCGTGATCTTCTCATCCTGAATCAGAATGACGGCGTTGCGCACCATGCTGCCGCTGTTCACATCAAGCATGCGGGAGGCGCGGAGGGCAATTATCTTTGGAAAAGCGGCCTGTTGCGCACTGGCCGTTGCGAACAGGACATACAGAAGTAAGATGACGCGACTTGCCCGCATAACGCCGGTACGACGAACGACCGCAGGAGCCATCGATCGAGTCCTCTGGCAGAGTGTTTCACAACTTACGGCTTCTATGCGAAAACTGAACTACGCCCGCGACAAATAGATGCCTTCCGCCGTATCCACGCGGATCTTCTCGCCTTCGTTGATGAACGGCGGCACCTGCACCACCAAGCCAGTCTCGGTCTTCGCTGCCTTAGTTACGCTGGAGGCTGTCGCACTCTTCAATCCAGGCTCGGTCTCGACAACCGTCAACTCAACCGTCTGAGGCAGTTCAATGCCTACCGCCTTACCGTCGAAGAATTCCACTTTGATCTGCAAGTTGGGAATCAGATATTCCACCGCGTCCCCGAGAATGTCGCGAGTCAGGTGGGTCTGCTCGAAGTTCGTCGTGTCCATGAAATAGTAGCTGTCGCCGTCCGCGTACAGGAATTCCATCTCCTGCTCATCCACGTTGATTTTTTCAATGGGATCAGGCGAGCGGAAACGGTGTTCGAACATGGCGCCAGTGCGGAGGTTACGAAGTTTCGCCTGAATGAAGGCACGAAGATTGCCGGGCGTGCGATGTTCCACACTGAAAACCGAGTGCAGATCATTATTGTGTTTAATGATCATGCCGGGGCGAAGCTGGGTGGCAGGAATAGACATTACCGGATGAATCTCCTTTTAATAGCGGGTAGCTGGCGCACGCGGATAGCCCACATTTTCCGCCAGACACGAGGCTCAAAGTGCTTATTTTACAGGACTTGAGCCAATATGGGAAATCGTACTCCGATCAAGGTGGTGAAATACGGCATCGCAGGCATCATCCCTTAGCTACAATGAGGATTGGCGAATCCGCATCTATAAGATTCGCATTACCAGGGAGGAGCATTTATGAGTGAAGGAAAATACCAGTCTTCCGCAGGCACCGCTGGAACCGCAATTACTTTTTTGCTGATCGGGCTGGGAGCGGGCGCGTTGATAGGACTTCTGTATGCGCCGAAGGCGGGGAAACAAATTCGCAGGGACCTGCGCAATACATTGGACGATGCACGTGAGACTTTAGACGACTGGAAAGTCGAAGCCAAAGAGGTTGCGGAAGACGTGCTGGAACGGGGTCAGGAAATCGCGGACCAACTGCGAGATCGCGTAGGCCCGCTGGCCGCTGCCATGAAGCGGCGATAAAGAGCTTTTGACCAACCGCGATTCTAGCTGAATATCGTGGAGAAGAAGCCTTTGATCTTGGCGAAAACTCCATGGCGGTTAGGCTTGCTGGCACTCTGAGCCGGAGGCAGGACTCCGATCTGAAAAGTTGCCGGACGCGGCCAGTCATGCGGCGGAAGTTCAGTTTCACGAATCACCGCGGACTTGGCGACCGGCGAATTGTCGGCTCGCTCCTCCTCCGCACGAAACACGAACGGAGCCTCTACCTTCACATGAACGTCGTTCGGCTTTGACGGCGGCAGCGCAGCCGTCTCCGGCGGAAGTTCACCTGAGCTTGCGGATTTGTCTGCCGAAGACGCGAGTTGCATCGACGAGGGCAGCGCCGCATCCGAAATTGGGGTCACCGACGAAGCTCGCAACACTGGACTTGGCGGGGCTGGACAGCCACAATTGGACGGCACGGTCGCATCCACCAGATTCAGGCGGCCGGAGCGAAACAAAATCTGTTCGGCTGGTTTGACCTGATAATTTCCTTCTCCCAGCAGTTCTGAAACGATCACCGACGCAGTATTCCCCGGCAAAGCGCGGATGCAGGTGTTGCCGCCCGAGTCGGCGCTCACGGCGTAATCGAATTCGCCCGGCCCAGCCAGCAAGATGCGAAAATCGGGAGTCAAAATCGAATCGGCGGAAGCGTCCAGATTGTAGTGTGCTTCAAGCGCTCCGGTGCTCATGCCCAGCATCAACGCATGGCCGTTTTGTGACGACGTAACCGAAACTGTTGTCCCTGGGCACACCAGCACTTCGCCGCCCCGCTCCAGACGCAACACCGATGTCTCAGACCCCGCAGTCACCGACGATCCCGCGTCCAAGCGGCCGCTTGCCAAAACCACTCTGCCCGAAGAACCTGAACTCACCGGAATCGCTACTGGTCGGACACCCTTGCTGAAAGCTGCGACGGTCGGTGGGCGCGACGTCGTATCGTCCAATGGATGCAGCCGCACCATCAGGCGATTGCCAGCCGCGTCCCAAGTGTTGTCCAAGGAAGTGACCAGATCCAGCACCACCCGCGTTACCGGTGGAGAGTTCTGATATTTGCTGACCCGAAGCCGGCGAATCTCATGGCTGGGAAGGCTGGTTTGCTTGCCCGCGGCCTCACTGTTTGAGGCCGAGTCGGGATTCGACAAATCAGCATTCGACAAATCCATGTTAGACAGATTGGCCGCTACATCCGCATTGGGAAGATCGATAACCAGTCGTGGCGGATTTTCCAGCTTGCGGATAACAGGAACCAGCGGACGGCTGGACAGGATTTCGACTGCCGGCCCAGGCACCACTCGCACACTACGCACGACGACCGGCGCGTCCGTGGTACCAAGCAACTTCGAAGCCGACTGCGCTGCGCTCGAAACAATCAGCGACGTGGTGATCAGCGCAAGCGAGAACAACCGGCTCCGAACGCGAGGGAGGGACTTCATTAGAAAGGTTAGCTGCTTAGTTAACGATATCATCGGCCTGCGATGGAGAGAAGTGCCGGCAAAAGCACGAAAGTACCCAGAATATTTTGCCTTAATGGAAGACGGGCGTCGCTCCTGTCCCAGCCAGGCAGGAAGCCCGCAATCCTCGCCGTTGGGAGAAAACTACGCCATCTTTTGCGCGCTCCAACAGGTCTTAGTAGCGCGGGTCATGGTTCCGAGAGAAACTCGTATTCATCGATAACGGCAGCTACCGCGACGCGGCCTTCTTTTCCATCATCGACGCGCACCACCTTACCTTTACATCGCACCCGAATGCTCTCAGTGAGGGTGATTTCAGGAGGCAAAGTCAGCGTGAACTCTATGGCCGAACCAGCGGCGATAGCCGAGTCGACATAGAAGCAGATACCGCGAGCGCTTACATCGCGAGTCTGGGCGGCCTTTTCCTGCACTCCGTCCCCGGTGTAGGTAACCGAAACCGGCAGCCGCAATGCAAAGCGGCGCGTGCCCCGCTTATCCTGCTCAACTTCGGCCATGAGCCCTCCAATAAGGCGTGTAAAGCATGGCGTGTTGCGTTCACCGTGTCAAGACTGTACTTTTGGACAATGCCCTGTTGGCGATTGGAACTGCGCTATTCTTCATACTTTGCAGTAATCTGGTAACACATCGGTCATGGTCTTTGTTCTGGACAACTACGATTCATTTACCTACAACCTCGTCCAATACCTGGGCGAACTCGGTGCTGAAGTCGTCGTGCGTCGCAATGATGAAATAACAATAGACGGTGTTGAAGCCATGCGCCCCGAGCGGATTCTGCTGTCTCCAGGCCCGTGCACGCCGCAGGACGCGGGAATCAGCATCGAACTCGTGCGCTATTTCGCGGGCAAGCTTCCGGTACTCGGCGTGTGCTTGGGGCATCAGGCGATCGGCGCTGCCTTCGGCGGCGAAATCGTTCGCGCTCCCAAGCTGATGCACGGGAAAACCAGCGAAGTCCAGCACGACGGCAAAACCATCTTCCGCGGCCTGGCGTCCCCAATGACAGCCACGCGTTACCACTCGCTAATCGTGCAAGAAAAAGGTCTACCGGAGAACCTCGAAATCAGCGCCTATGCGGCGGAAAATGGCGGCTCTCGCGTGATTATGGGCTTGAGGCATAAACGGTTTCCCGTGGAAGGCGTCCAATTCCATCCGGAAAGCGTGTTGACCGGCGATGGCAAGAAGCTAATCCAGAATTTCCTTGGGATTTGACCTCCGTTCCGCTGTCATCCTGAGGCAGCGAAGTCTTCGGCAAAGCCGAAGATTTCCAACGAAGGATCTTATACTCGGATGCCCACCCAAACACAACTCTGAACTCGCCTTCCACCTATTTCTTCGGACGTGACTCCGGCGGTACCAGGCCCGCTACCCGGTAATACACCACGAGTTGTCCGTAGTGCTCTCCCGAATGCTCGATGAAGGCGTAAGCCATGTCGGATATGCGCACTTGCTGGTGGCTGTCAGGGTCGACGACCAGGTCGGACATGCCTTTATCGCCCTTCGTCTTGATGGCCGCTGCGCCGTCCGCAAACGACTTTTTCACGAAAGCAACCACGTCTGCCTTGGTTTTGAACTGGTCACGCTTAGGGTCTTCTTCGGCGGGCGGCTTTTGACCCAGGGTGAGATTGGTGAAGAAATAGTTTGCTCCAGTAGCATGCAGCAGTTGCTCGGCGAATGTGCGCTGCGCCGGAGTGGGCTTGAAATCATACTTGTCCTCGGGAAAGTCTTCCGCCATGGCAATCAGTTTTCGCCCAATGTCATTCCACGATTCCAGCACGGCCTGCGACGGGCTCAGCGCCGGCTTGAGTGGGGCATCTTTCTTGGCCATTTCCTGGGTACGCGCTACCGGCGCCCACACCCCAAGACTCAGAATCAGCACGAGCATGGAACATGCTATTTTCATAACCCTCCTCCTTGTGCGGTCGATTGAAACAATACATCTTAGTCGTCTTATCGCAGCCAGAACAAACTGTAATTCCCAAGCCTCTTTGTCAGCGCTTGAGATAACGGGCTGGGGACAGAATTGCGATACCCTGCCACGGATGCAGTAGATCATTCCCGGTGAGAATCTTGCGTTTGAGTTGGACGCAGAGAGTAAAATGGTGACAGTGTTTTCGCGGCACCCGCTCATGTTTGCGCCACTCTATCCCGAGGTTTCGAAACGGCGGACTGGATTATTGTCTGTCTCTTTAATTCTGCATTTTGTTTTTCTTGCGTGGCTTCTGCATAGTCCGGCGCCGATTTTTGTGGCGCAGTCGTCGGTGGTCAAAGGGCAATCGGGCAGCATGGTGACTCGCATTTATTTTGGCGGCGACTCCGGAGTGGCGCAGGAGAAACCGCAGCCGCAGGTTAGGTGGCAGCGTGCGCACAAAAAAAATGGGGTGCGGGTTTTGACCCCGCCTCCGCCGAAGTTGGAGATGGGAAACGAAATCGCATCGGCTCGGGCCAGTGGGCCGGCTGCGGGCTCGCCTTATGGATCGCTTTCTTATGGGACGATGAGTGGGCCGGAGATTCGTCCGGCTTTGCCAGTTGTGTCTCCTGATCCTGTGTTTGGGTCAGACGCGGCGAGCGTACAGGGCGATGTGATCGTTGAGATCACCATTGATGAAGCCGGGAATATCGTGCAGAAAACTGTGCTGCAGAGCCTTGGGCCTGCCATAGACGGCCGGGTGCTGGCCGCGCTTGAGAAATGGCAGTTCAGCCCGGCGTCGAAGAATGGGGTTCCAATTCCTTCCAAGCAGGACGTCTATTATCATTTCCCGCGGTAAGTTCTCTTAGCCTGTTTCTCCCCGCGAGGGTAAGATGCTTCTCGCGACAGCCGGCAAGATGCCGGCGCTAGCAGGTCAGCTATTCCCTGAGCCCATTTTGTTAGGATGAAACCGAGACATCCCAATGCCCCTTTGGCGACGTTCCGTTGCGGTTGCGGTCAGCGCGATATTTGCGTTGGCTCTTAGTGGCGCATCTCGCCCGATTCAGACGGCGAACGCCAACGCTCCTGATCGATCCATTGCGCACCGGTTGAAAATTGTTGGTGTGCCTAATGCCGGCGAGGTGACTCCGAATCTTTATCGCGGGGCGCAGCCGGACGCGAAGGGCATCCAGGCTCTGGCTCACATGGGGGTCAACATCGTGGTGGATCTGCGCGGCTCGCGCGAAGACGAGCGCGAACGAGTGAACAAGCTGGGAATGGAATATGTGGCCATTCCATGGCACTGTCCTTTTCCAAAAGATGAAGCGTTCGCACGCTTCCTGGCGTTGCTTCGTCAAAATCCTGGCAAGAAAGTTTTTGTGCATTGCCGGCTGGGTGACGATCGGGCGGGAATGACTATCGCCGCCTATCGCATGGCCGAGCAGGGCTGGACCTCGCAAGAAGCAATGAAAGAGATGGAAGCCTACGGCTTTTCGCTGTCGCACCACTTCATCTGCCCTGGTCTGTCGTCTTACGAAGCGAGTTTTCCCCGGCGCTTCAGCACCAGTTTGGCGTTCCGTGAGCTGCGCGCCGCCGCGCCACCAGCTGCTCGCTAGGGTGAGAGTTAATTTCAACCCTACGATAATTTTTCTTTTGCACTGACCATTCTAGGACTC
>DASYOD010000095.1:0-42984 GCA_036008085.1 Terriglobales bacterium | reverse complement strand
ACGCGCTCTTCGACCATCCAGAACGTGGCCTCGATACGAACGATACTATTCACGGACTGGAAAGAACTTGGAAGTTTGAACGTCCCCCAATTTTCAATCGTGATTTTTGGCAATGGAAGTATTTCATCGACACTGAAAGTGTCGGTGGCGACGCCATAACCATCATTGTAGCGGTGGACACCATACGAAGAGAGTTTGAGGTAATTACCAGATGGAGACAGTCATAGCGGTGCACGAGTGCGATCGGAGAACTAGGCAGGAATTCAGAGCTACCATGGATGAACCCTACCACTTTCTCGCGTGCGGCCTGCCTAATGTCTACTTGGTAGGAATCAAGTATTTTCGCTGTGAGTGCAGCAAAGAACTGGCAGACATTCCCGCCATTAAGCAGTTGTTGAATTTGATTGGCCGTGATCTTGTAGAAAGTGGTTCAGCATTAAGCGGGACTGAGATAAAGTTCTTGCGCAAGAGGCTCGGTCAGAAATCCGCCGATTTTGCGAAGCAAATTGGATTGGAACCTGAAACGTTGTCGCGGATTGAAAACGGTCATCTTCCGGCGTCAGAGCGCACCGATAAGCTGGTCCGACTGTATTATGCTGTCGCTTCCAAAGATCCGCTCCTGCTTGGCGAGTTACAGGCTGATCTTGACCAAAGATTTATGGCGTGGCAGCGAATCGTTCTTCCGCAAAAGAAGATTGTCGCTAGCATAAAAGATAATGAGTGGAGTCCCGTTGCTGCCTAATATTTTAGCGTTGCATTGTGCATCACTAAAATACTCGCCTTTCTTGTCCAATCTCGGACACTTTTCCGGCGTATAATTCCCGCCCGAGGGGGAGAAACGAGGCCATAGTGGCACCCTATTTACTCAGCTACGACATATCAGAAAAAAATCACGATTATCAAAGTTTGTACGATTTTTTGGAAGCAAACAAGGCCAAACGCATTCTCTATTCCGAATGGGCTGTTCCTTGGGCTAACGATTCATCAGCTCTCAAACTTGCAGACGCCGCAACGGAGCATATAGAGAAGGGCGACAGCCTACTCGTTTGTGAACTTTTCGACAACACACCAACCAGCGCTTGGTTAAAGCTTCGGATCAGCACGGACGACTTCACCGCCATGATCACGAAGTACGCACGCACTGACTGCTGATTCGTCAGAAAGTGCAATTGATGTGACTCTGAATGAATCGAGGAGCAAAGCCAAAGCCTTTCGCTCCTCTTTTGTTTCCGGCTCAAAATGTAGTCCGTCTTGCCACCAAAATGCTTTCATCGCTTTTCTCCTGTCACGGCAAATTTATTCTCTCATATGTGTCAAATGCATAGTCATCGCTTGACAACAGGGTGAACCAAAAGTTATACGTAACTAGTAAGTTATAACTGGCTTGGTAGTTGGTAAAAACTATGCTTTGCAATCAAAAATTCGAAAATGAAGGATCGGCCTTTGAGGAGTTTCGCCGCAAGGTCATAGCGGCCGAACTGCTTTCTGCTTCGATCGAACAATTGCTTAAGCTTCTGAGGTTTACCGGCAAACTCAGTATTGTAGTGCAGAATGGCCGGGTGCTGAAATCCGGGTATGAAGAGGGTTATTTTCGGCAGCCGCCGGCTTAGGCAGTCAACTGAACAACCACTAATCGCGATAACACTTTAGCTAAATAACTTTAATCAGGTTCTCCGTACGAGAAACGGGCCCTGCTACCGAGCAATCGGTGCGGGGCCTTTTTATTTTCTTCATCAAGGTTCACCCAATTCATAACGTCTGGAGGCTTTTATGGGAATGGAAGGTTTGGAGATTGTCCGATTGGAACTCAAGTATTGCGAAAGGTGCGGGGGTTTGTGGATGCGGACGTGGGGGACGGACGAAATTTATTGCCCGACTTGCGCGCTGGAAATGTCGAATATGCCACCGGTGCGCAGGAGGGTACGGCCGTTTTTATTGGTGGATGACCGAGTTGACATCAAGAGTGAGTGTGAGTTGCTGGCGGACTTCTGTGGTGAAGGAGGAAACGCTTGAGCGGCGCGGTGATCGGGGTGCTGAATGCGTGTGCGGAAATCCCAGGGATACCTGGGATTTCCGTTGAGGATACTTTCGCTGATGTTTGCGAAAGTCCTGACGGGTCCAATTTGATTTTGGATTTATTGAATCCGGATGTAGAGATTGCAGCTGAGGTACCGCAAGAAGACGCTACAGGCGATGAGGGATTCAGCCCGGCGGTTACTTCGGCGACGCGGAATCCCGATCTGTGGATGTACAGGGATCGCACCGTGGGGCTGCTGCGGCGATATATGCGGCTTTCGATTGAAGTCGGACGAACACCTTCGTTGCTGGGGCGGGAGTTTTTTCGGACCCGGGTTACTTCGTATGGAGCCTCGACGTTTGAGGACTCCGTAATTTTTGTGCATGATGTGGAGCGCAGCCTGGAGGAATTGAACGAATTCGAGAAAAAGCTGATTGCGAAGATTGTGCTGCAGCGATTCTCGAGGGAAGAAGCGGGGCGACTGCTGGGATGCGGGTATCGGACAGTGGAGCGTCTTTTTCCCGATGCGCTGGATCGGGTGAGCGAAATTTTACTGGAAAGGGGGATTCTGACCGGGCTGCCGAAAAGACGGCAGCGAGTGCCGAAAAGTTGTCAAGAGGGAAAAAACGGTCCTTTTCGCGCAACTGACTGAATACAATTCAAATATAAATTTCAAAATTTGGCGGGTTTACCCTACTGACTCTGATACTCTTAATTTAGATCATAAAGATTAGGCAACAGGGCGCGCTCACAGAGCGCGCCCTTACTTATTTGGCGGGGTTCCGGTTGGACGGGCGAGACTTGTCGCAACTAGTCTTTCGCCCCGCTGGGGCTCAACAACTTCCTACTTACGACCCACGGCTTGCGCCGGGGGCTGCATTCTTGCGCCGCTTCGCGGCGTTGTCAGCAATCTCGTTCCACTTCTTCGAACGGGTTTTGGTTGTGACACAGACTCGTGACGCCGGCGGGTTTAGCGAGAGGATCAGAGGATCTAGTGAAGAAATCTCAGACTAATAAGACGGAAAAGAAACTGAAGGTTGTGCAGCTTGCGGCAGAGAAACCGCTTGGTGTGGCCGCGGAGTCACTGCAGCCGGTTGATCTCAAGGTTGTGCTGAAGCAGATCACGAATCTGGTGGGAAATCGCGCCGTGGAGATGGTGGGCACGACTATAGGGGAAGTGGAGAAGGGTCATTATCTGGCAATGAAGTATTTGTTCGAGATGGTTGGATTGTGTCCGGCGATAAATTCTAACGGTGAGGCTGAAGAAGAGGCGGATTCGCTGGCGAAAATTCTGCTGGAGAGATTGAATATTCTGGAGAAAAGTACTGAAGTTACCAGCGAAGGCATCGCGGGTGAGGCACGGTTGGAGAGCGATACCGTAAAATGAAAGCAAGTGAGTGGGCGAAGATGGCTGAGCGTTCGGCCGTGGCTTATGGGCATTGGTCGAAAGCTTTGGGAAATCGAGGCGATTTGCGATCGCATTTTGACGCAACTCGCAAGCGCCTGCACAGGACTTTCATAATGGATATGACATGGTTAACCGGGCGCATTGCGGTCGGAGGCGGAATTTGGAATGCGGAGAATATGGCCGAGGTGGCGCGAGCGGGCATAACACACATCATCGACATGCAAATTGAGTTTGATGACACGGCGCTGGCGGAGCCGCATGGGATTGCGGTTTTGTGGAATCCGATTGATGACGACTTTCAGCCGAAATCTCCGGAGGTTTTTCAGCGGGGAGTGGATTTTGCTTTGGAGGCGCTGGATGAGGGTGGGACGAAAGTTTTCGTGCATTGCGCGGCTGGGGTGCATCGGGCGCCGATGATGAGTTTGGCGATCTTGTGTTCTCAGGGCTGGAATCTTGAGGATGCGGTACAAATGATTGAGAAGCGGCGTCCGGTGGTGGATTTTGCAGAGGTTTATGTGAATAGCGTCAGGGGATTTCTGCAGGTTGAGGCGGAGAAGTAAGCAGGCTTCTGGCTTCTGGGTTTTATTTTCCTCTACAACTGACTGGGTCAGGCTTGCCTTTGCAGGCTCTGGCCTCGGTGTGCTTTGTTGGCTGAGTCATTTGAAATGCGGTAAGTGACGGAGGATTTATGTTGGACGCGCGCCGCCCTTATGGGTGGCTTTTTCTTTTGCTGGCGGGTTTGGTGGCATTGACGGTTGCGGCGCAAACAATTCCGACAACCACGATCAGCGATACCGTTTATCGCGCGGATGGGACGCCAGCTGGCGGGACGCTGCTGATTTCCTGGCCGGAGTTTACTACGGCTGCGTTGGGGGCGGTTGCGGCTGGGAATACCAGCGTCACGTTGGGGAGCGGGGGTTCGTTGTCGGTTGGGCTGGTTCCGAATGCTAATGCGACTCCGGCGGATACGGTTTATACCATTGTGTATCCGCTTTAGCGACTCGCACGAGTTACCAAGTAATTAGATCGAGAGGTGCTTGTGAAGCTGAATGATTCAAGCAATTGCGTATCACTTAAAGAACATCTGCTGGCGCTGCTCACCGAACAGAAAGAAATGGCTACGCAACGAAAGGCCACGGTTGACCTGCGCTTTGAGTTGGCTCAAAGAGCGCTCGAACTGGACCACACCGAAATGCTTCGGCGGTTGGATCTCCTCAATCATGCGCATGAGGAGGCCAGACAGAAAGAAGCGAGCTTCGTGGGCCGCGAAGTTTATGAGAGTCAAGCCAAGGAACACAACAAATGGCGAGACGAAGTAAACGCGACGCTCTCCGCCCGGCAAGGCCGATCATCGGTCACTTCCGGAGTAGCAGGAGCAGTTGGAGGACTGGCTCTTAGCGCGTTGTTCGGGTTGATCATGTACATCACTAAAGTCATCCTGAACAGCGTTCCCAGGTAAATTGCGCAGTCTCAGCTGATGGACTGTAGCGCTTCAGTAATTCACTCAAATAAAAAATGCGGAGAGGTATATAAATGAATTTTGTAGCTGTGCTTTTACAAACTCTTGGTTTTGTTCCTTCAATCGTTAGCGGAGTAGAGGGACTATTCGGCAATCGAACGGGAAGCGAAAAGAAGGATGCCGCATTGTCGTTCCTGCAGACGGCTCTGTCTATGAGTACGGCGGTTGCCCATCGCGACATTGTGGATCAGGATAAGTTCAAGGAAGGCTTGGGGAAAGTGATTGACGGCGCCGTGGAGTGCCTTAACGCATCTGTTTGGGCGAAGGCCAAGTAGCGATTGAGAAAACACTTTATCAGGTCCGCAACTACCCAACTTCCTCGCTCCAGTTCTCCAAAGTTTTCTTCACCAACGCCATGAACTGATCGGCAACCGCTCCGTCGATGAGACGGTGATCGTAGCCGAGGGTCAGGTGAACAACCGAG
Organism: Terriglobales bacterium; assembly: GCA_036008085.1. Classification (GTDB taxonomy): domain Bacteria; phylum Acidobacteriota; class Terriglobia; order Terriglobales; family Acidobacteriaceae; genus JABDBE01. The sequence goes on along the minus strand of DASYOD010000095.1, from coordinate 37,616 downwards.
CGGATGGCGATCGAATCGTTGCCGTCGTGGTCGGTAACTACCAGCGGCGCTTTGGTAATTCCACCCACGCCCAAAATTGCTGAGTTCGGTTGATTAATTATTGGTAAACCAAAAACAGCGCCGAACTGTCCGGGATTGGTCACCGTAAACGTTGAGCCTTCTACTTCTTCGGGCTTGAGTTTCTTGGTTCGCGAGCGTTCTCCCAAGTCTGAAATGCCTCGTTGCAGGCCCAGGAAATTCAATTCGTCGGCGTTCTTTAGCACAGGCACGATCAATCCCCAATCGAGTGCCACTGCAATTCCTACGTTGACGTGCCGGTGATAGCGAATGTTTTCGCCTTCGAGAGAGGCATTCACAATCGGAAACTGCTGTAATGCGATTATCACTGCGCGGACAAAGAATGGCATGAATGTGAGCCGGGCCCCATGCCGCTGCTCGAATGCGGATTTAGTTTTGTTGCGGAGTTGCACTATGCGAGTGATGTCCACTTCGAACATGGCGTGGACGTGTGCGCTGGTGCGGCGGGATTCGATCATGCGTTGCGCAATGATTTTGCGCATCTGGGTCATCGGGACCAGATCGCCGGGGATGCCCGCCGGAGGTGCGGTCGGACGCGGCGACGGCGCAGGCGCGGAGGCCGACGACGACATAGGCGCCGGAGCAGCTGCGGTCTGGGGTTTTTCCAGGAACGCCATAATGTCCTGCTTTGTAATACGTCCGCCCATCCCCGTGCCGGTTACTTGCGAGAGATTTACGTCGTGCTCACGCGCGATTTTGCGAACCAACGGCGAGGAACGCGCGTGGTCGTCTGCTTCGCGCGTTTCGGTTTTTGCTTCCGCTGGAGGCACAACTGCCGACACCGCTTCTTTCTTGTGCGGCGTGGGGGGCGCTGGCTCGGGCGCTTTGACTTCAGGGGTAGGCCGTGAGGATGCAGCTTCGCCATCGCCGGCAATGGTACCCACTACCGTGTTCACCTGTACAGTGTTCCCCTCGACCACCTTGATATCCTGCAGAATACCCGACGCTGGAGCAGGAATTTCCGCATCTACCTTGTCGGTAGAAATCTCGAATAGCGGCTCGTCGCGCTGTACTTTGTCGCCAGGCTTCTTGAGCCACTTTGTAATCGTCCCCTCAAATATTGACTCGCCCATTTGGGGCATTACGATATCTGTCGGCACATTTCCCCTTCCGAACGGCCCCGATAACAAATCTTAGGCCGAACGCAACTTCATATTATATCCAAGGTTTCTATCGTTGACGCCTAGCCAGGTATCAGTCGTCCTTCTTCGTGCCAGCCGATGGCGGACCAACGCCGAAGGATTTTTTCCAGTATTCCTGCACACCCGGCGGCAGCTTTTCTACCTGCGACAAAAACGACGTAACTTTCCAAATATCATCATCGCTCAAAGCCTTATTCCATGCCGGCATGCCGCTAAAGCGAACTCCGGTGCGGACGGCGTAGTAGATGTGCCATTCCGGGTCGTCGAGCGGATCGAGAATCAGTTGCGGCACCGGGGGATAAAACGACTTTTCCAGCGGGCTGGGCTTGTTGTCCAGGGTTCCATGACATTGAGAACAATTCATGGTGTAAACCTTCATACCGTCAATCAAGTTCTGGTCAGTCGGCGGAATCGGATTGTTCACCCGCGGCGCATGACGCTCCATGGAAGCGTCCAGTGCGCTGTTAGCAATTCGGCGTTCGAGCCGAGACGGAGTTGCATCCGCGTTTGTCGGCATCAGGCCCAGGGTTGCAACAGCTAATCCGCCCAGAGCGAGCACCAGCAGCGTGACCACAATTCCGATAATGAAGTTGCGCATTTTCCTCCTTGTTAACTAATACGCCTTCAAGCGGCGCGCTTCTCGCACAACATCACTTACCTTGGGCAGAAAATATTCTTCCAGAGGCGGCGAGAACGGCACCGGGGAATCCTGCGCCGTGATTCGCACTATGGGACCATCAAGGTCGTCGAATGCCTCTTCGTTGATGATCGCTGCAATCTCGCCAGCGATGCCGCCAGTACGCACGTCTTCATGCAGTACGATCACTTTATTTGTTTTGCGTACGGCTTGGGCAATCGCATCTCTATCGAGTGGGGAAAGCGTTCGCAAGTCGATTACTTCAAGTTCTATTCCTTCTTTCGCCAGAATCTCTGCGGCCTCGAGCGCAACATGTACCATTGCGGCATACGTGATGATGCTTATATCGCGACCTTCCCGGGCAACTCGCGCTTTCCCCAGAGGCACTATGTAATCTTCAGCAGGAACATCTTCTTTAATTCGTCGATACAGATATTTGTGCTCAAAGAAGATCACCGGGTTATTATCGCGAATTGCAGCCTTAATCAATCCTTTCGCGTCATAGGCGCTGGCGGGACAAACCACTTTCAGCCCAGGCGTATGCACAAACCACGCTTCCGGATTCTGCGAGTGGAAAGGACCACCGTGAACATTTCCCCCGCTGGGGCCACGAATTACCAAAGGTGCGGGTGCGTTCCAGCGATAGTGAGATTTGGCCAGCATGTTGACAATTTGATTGAATGCGCACCCGATAAAATCCATGAACTGAAATTCGGCCACAGGACGCATGCCGGTAAGTGAAGCGCCGTACGCAGCGCCGACGATCGCAGATTCGGCAATTGGTGTATCGATGACGCGTTCGGGACCAAAGCGGTCGATGAACCCGTCGGTTACTTTGAAGGCGCCGCCATAAATGCCGATGTCCTCCCCGATGCAAAAGACAGTGGGATCGCGTTCCATTTCCTCCCAGATTCCCTGGCGGATAGCTTCGAGATAGGTCAATTGAGGCATAAGCTCCTGTTTGCTGACTTGCACTGGCAAAGATTTTTAAATCTCGGCAACGCTGAAAATAACCCTCTAGTCTTCAACGCGGATGCTTGAGGACCTCATTTAAAGTGTATCGCCGCGGTTGTCTCTTTAGGACCACCAGAAACTTTCTGCCTGGTCTTGGGAGCTTCGTACTTAGGTTTAACCTCGTGGCAACTCGAATCGCAATACACACCCCCCACGGCTGATTCCGGTTGCGGCATAGGTGACTCCAGCGCGAACTCGCGTTCGCCTTCAAGTTCACGTTCTACGTCCGCGATCAGATTTTCGTTTTCCTTAGGAGTCAGCCACTTTTTTACATTCACTAAGTAGTTTTCAAAACGAGTAATGGGATCGCGCTTGCGCCAGTATTCGAACATTGACTTCGGTACGTAGTCAGCTGCGTCATGGATCGCGTGACCTTTCATACGCATCATCTTGGCTTCAATTAACGTCGGGCCTTCACCCCGCCGGGCGCGCTCGCAGGCCTCGTGGGCCGCGTCATAGACTTGGCAGGCATCGGTGCCATCGACAATCACACCAGGAATTCCATAGGCTATGGAACGTTCGGCAAGATCCTTCACGCGGAACTGCATGTCGGCGGGTGTCGAATATGCCCAAAGATTATTTTCCACGAAGAGCACCAGACCAAGGTCCTGCACGGCGGCGAAGTTCAGCCCTTCATAAGTAACGCCTGTCGATTGGCCGCCGTCCCCAATGTAAGTCATGACTGCAATGCTGCGACCCTGCAACCGAGCGCCCAGCGCGACACCTGCGAGCACGGGAATCAGATCGCCCAGCATCGAGATTGGCGAAACCATATTGCGCTTTTCGATATCACCGAAGTGCGACGTCCCGTCCCGCCCCTTGGTCGGCGAACCGGATTTCGCCATGTATTGCATCATGATGTCGCGGGCGCGGAAACCGCGAACCAGCAGCGATCCCTGGTTGCGGATCATGGGACCGAACCAGTCATCCTTCTGGAGAGCGTATGCCGACGCACAGGAACAGGCCTCCTGGCCGAGACCGAAGTACACACCGCCCACGACCTTGCCTTGTTTGTACAGGTTTTCCAGCGCGATTTCTGTTTTTCGGTTCAGAAGCATGAATCGATAAATCTCAAGGGACTGCTTCTTGTCGAGGTACTTCGATTCCCTAATGGGTGGAACCGGCGCGTTGACCTCACCGCTTACTTCGTAGCGAACTTCGTCGCCCTTGCGTACTTGACGAATGTTGAAGATGGGCTTCTCGAGTCGATAGTCGACGATGGTGTAAGTACGCTGAGATGAACTTGTTATCGAGGAGTGCGGAGCGTGCTCGCCACGGCCGTTTGAACTATGTCCGATACGAGCTTTTAGAGGAGCAGCTTTCTTTTTCTTCGCCATGTACTTTTTTTCGCCAGTGATTGCTATCACAAGAATCCTAACTCGGTGCGCAGGAATTGACCAACTCCCGCGAAAAGGGGAATGCAAACTTGTGTCAGGCCAAAAACGTATCTTCGTCGCCGTGCAGTTTTCGGAACTCCGCCGGAGGCTTCATGGGTACACCGACTGAACTGCCAGGCAAATCGTCCAGGTTTTCCAGCCAAAGCATCTGGCTTTCAAACACAACCCCAAAGTTGCGCGATATCGAATGCGCGACGTCCAACAACGAAAGTTGCTGCCGCAGTTCTTTCGCCATGGAAGTTACCGGCTTTGAAGTAATTCCGCAGGGGATAATCAAATTGAAGTAGTCGAGATCAGTATTAACATTCAAAGCGAATCCATGCGAGGTGACGCCACGAGAAATGTGTACGCCGATTGCCGCAATCTTGGCTTCGGGTCGGCCCGTCCATACGCCGGTTAAGCCGGCTACCCTCCCCGAAGGAATGCGGAAGTCGGCGCAAGTGCGGATTAAAACCTCTTCTAGCCGACGTACATATTCTACAGCACCCAAACTCTTTCGCTTGCTATCCGAGGAACCGAAACCGCGAAGGTCGAAGATAGGATAGCCTACGAGCTGTCCGGGCCCGTGGAAGGTCACATCGCCGCCACGATCACTCTCGAAAAACTCTACGCCCCATTGCGCCAGCACTTCCTGTGAAGCAATCACATTTGCAGCTTTCGCATTCCGACCCAACGTGATCACCGGCGTATGCTCCAATAACAAGAGCACATCACCGATCAACCCGTCTTTGCGAAGCCCAACTAACTTCTGCTGCAAGCGCAGTCCGGTGGTGTAGTCGAGGGTTCCGAGTTGGAGGACAGAGATCATTGGCGCGTCGCACTTATCGGTGAGTATGGGTAGGAATTTCGACATACGCGGAGTAGCTGTGTGGTTCGGGCACTCGCTGGCCGCTTCGCACCATGCCTTCCAAATGGAATGAGATAGCTTCCCTCATTTGACTTTCGACCTCTTCACGAGTGGCTCCTGTGGCTACGCATCCGTCAAGATCGGGGGAGTAGGCCGAATAGCCGGTTTGCGTCTCCTCTATGACAATCAAATATTTTTTCATTTTCTTAGCCCTGCTTGCTTAAAGATACTATTCAGAGTACCGGGACCCAAATCATCATTGGGTTTGCCTGGCACCGTGACTAAACCCAGTTTTTGAGGATGCTTAAGCTGGCGATGGCTGCCGCGTGTGCGATCTAGATACCAACCGTCCCGCTCGAGCATCTTCAGAGCGTCCCTGACCTTCATAAACAGTACTACGCGTTGATGGGCATACCATACACACTATTGGATGCATCCAGCATTGCTTCCGCCAGCGTTGGGTGCGCATGAATAGTCCACATCAAGTCTTCCACCGTGGCCTCAAGTTCTATCGCGGCCACAGCCTCGGCGATCAGTTCGGTAGCCTGCGGTCCAATTATGTGTACGCCCAGAATCTCACCGTAATCCGCATCCGAGACGATCTTGATGAAACCTTCGTGCTGTCCTACGATCGAGGCACGCGAGTTCGCGGTAAATGGAAACTTGCCGATCTTCACGTTGTAGCCTGCTTCGTGAGCCCTTTCCTCAGTCAGGCCGACACTGCCGATTTCCGGATGGCAGTAGGTCGCATTCGGAATATGTTCAGGGTTGATCGGCTTGGCCGCTTTGCCTGCAATCGTAGTCACCGCAACGATACCTTCCATTGCGCCGACATGAGCTAGTTGAGGTGTGCCGAGCACGATGTCTCCAATGGCGTAGATGCCAGGCTCGTTGGTCTGCATCCAGCTATCAGTCGTAATGAAGCCGCGGTCGGGCTTGATGCGAGTTTTTTCCAGCCCAATGTTCTCCGTGCGCGGCTTCCGTCCAACCGCGATCAAAATTTTCTCTGCGTCAATCTTTTGTTGGTTGCCGCCCACCGTGAAGGTTACCGAAATTCCGGACTTCGTCTTTTCGACTTTTTCGACCTTCGCTCCAGTATGAAAGTTAATACCTCGCTTCCGATAGACTCGCGCCAGTTCCTTCGAAACATCTTCATCCTCGACTGGAACCAGTCGCGGCAGCATTTCAAGAATGGTGACCTCGGCATCGAAAGAACGGAAAATGGACGCGAACTCTACGCCCACGGCTCCCGCGCCCACAATGATCAATGACTTGGGAATCTCCTTCAAGCCAAGAATCTCAATATTGGTGAGCACGCGCGCATCAGGCTCCAACCCCGGAATCATGCGGGCTTCCGAGCCTGTTGCCAGTAGAACGTTTTTTGTCTTGATCAAATTATTTTTGGCGCCATCGCTGACTTCCACCGTCAGCGTTCCGTTCCGTGCAGGGCCGGTGAGCTTGCCGTAGCCTTTGATTGTTTCGACTTTGTTCTTACGCATGAGGAATTCGAGTCCCTTGGCATGCTTGCTCACAATCTTCGATTTGCGATCCTGAATCGCCGTCCAGTTCAGTTTGCGCGAATCGACGCCTTCAATCCCGAACTCCTTCGCCTCTTTCAGGTGATCCCAAAGCTCAGCATTAAACAGGAGAGCTTTTGTCGGAATACAACCCACGTGCAGGCAGGTTCCGCCAAGAAATCCATCTTTCTCGATTAACGCAGTCTTCAAACCATACTGACCGGCGCGGATGGCAGCGGTATATCCAGCCGGACCGCTGCCGATGATGGCGATGTCATAAATAGTTTCAGGCAAGCAGGCACCTCAGACGAGCAAATTAAGGAGTATCCAAATAGGTGATTCTACGACAGGGGTGAAGGATTCGGAAAACGGTTGCGCAGGCGACGCTGCATCTTAAGAAAATATCTCCAGCGCAGATAGATGCAATCACCTTTGGGGATTCGGTCGAGCTTCGAGCAACAGAACATTGTGTGCTTCCGTGTCGTGCAGAACGGCCCATGCCGCCTTCGTGCTTTCAGAATTGCTCTCGATGTGGACAAAACGTTCCCGGCCAATCGCCTCAACCGCGTCGTGAACGCTTCGAACTCCAGAAAAATCACCGCTTTGTCTCGCGACGGATAATCTTCCAACCCTTTTTCTCCAGGCAAAGAAAGGCTCGCCCCAGGTTGAACTGTGCATGATGGCCAGGCTGCTCGCTAAAGACGTCCAGTCCCAGTGTTCCCTCGTAGAAGTTCTTCGCGGCAACCAGATCGTCGAAGTACAGCTCGACACCGACCAGGCGGGCATTGATGGTGGACATCGAACACCGCCATGGAGAAGTTGGGCGGGAACAGAGCGTACCTTAAGCCAGTAGTTTGGCCGCATCCTTGGCGTGATACGTAAGAATTATGCTGGCCCCAGCGCGCCGGATCGATAGCAGCGACTCCATCATGACACGTTCGCGGTCGATCCAATTGTTTCGCGCGGCGGCCTCGATCATGGCGTATTCGCCCGAAACCTGGTATGCGGCTAGCGGCAGATCGAAACGCTCGCGAGCCGCCGCGATCACGTCGAGATAAGGCATTGCGGGCTTCACCATAATCATGTCCGCGCCTTCTGCAATATCGAGTTCGATCTCATGCATGGCCTCGCGCAGATTTGCACCGTCCATTTGATACGATCGACGATCCCCGAACTGTGGTGTGGAGTCGGCGGCTTCGCGGAATGGCCCGTAAAAAGCGGAGGCAAACTTCGCTGCGTAAGAAAGGATCGGTGTGTTGGCCAGGCCTGCGTGGTCCAGAGCGCTGCGGATAGCGCCCACGCGGCCGTCCATCATGTCGGAAGGCGCGATAATATCGACTCCAGCGCGAGCTAACGAGACGCTGGTGCGCGCTAGCAGTTCCAGTGTGGCATCGTTGACGATCTCGTATTCCGTGGCAACAGCCGGCGGGGTAGCCACGGCAGCGCCCAGCGACTGCGGATGCGCGGCGCGAACAATTCCGCAATGGCCGTGCGACATGTATTCGCACAGACACACATCGCCCATGATAATCAGCTTGGAAACTTCACGTTTGATAGCGCGCGCCGCTTGCTGCACGATCCCATCGTCTGCCCATGCGCCCGTAGCCAATTCGTCTTTCTTTTCCGGCAGCCCAAACAAAATAATCGCGGGTACTCCGAGCGAATGCGCTTGCCGAGCTTCTTTCACGGCTTCATCTACCGAGAGGTTAAAGACTCCAGGCATCGAACGCACTTCCTTGCGAACGCCCTCGCCGGGACAAACAAACATGGGATAAACCAGCGAAGTCGGAGACAGGCGCGTTTCTCGCACCATGGATCGAAGCTGCTCAGATTGGCGAAGGCGGCGAAGTCGCGTGATCGGAAAGGCCATGACAGAGAGTCCCGGGCGGGCCATTCGCCCGTCCTGTTAATCCATGATTTTAGCAGAGCCGCCAGCCGCATCTTGTAACATTGAATTCTGATGATTCCCCAGCCCCTTTCTCAGACTAGCGCACGCGTACTGGAATTCGATTCTCTCCGCGATCTGTTGCGCGGATATGCATCATCACCCTTGGGACAGGATCTCATCGCACACCTCGCACCTTCGACCAATCGCGAGTGGATCGAAAATCAGCAGCGACTTGCCCGGGAAATCGGCGAGTTCCGCCGCGTGGGGGGCCGATTCGACTTCGTTGGCTTGCTGGATGTGACCAAGCTCGTAGAGAAATCTCGAATCGCTGGCGCGGCGCTTGAAACGACGGACATCCGGGATGTGGTACTGGTGGTCGATCGCGCCGCCGAGTGGCGAGAAATCGCGCTGAATCCACCTGCTGCGATGAAGTTCGAGTGGAAGGCTGTGGCGGAACTTTCGGCGCAAATCGTGGACTTCAGCGACTTCCTGCGAGCTTTCCGAAACAAAATTCTCCCCGATGGCACGCTCGACGATAAAGCCTCGCCTGAACTGGCCCGCATTCGCCGCGAGATTGAAAAGCAACGACGCTCGATCCAGGAATCGCTCCGCGGTTATCTGCGCCGGCTCTCGGAGGGCGGTGCGGTACAGGACGAGGTGGTCACGATTCGCGGCGAGCGCTTCGTTATCCCCGTTAAGGTGGAGCAGAAGCGGCGAGTACAGGGCGTAGTGCACGGTGCCAGTTCCAGCGGGCAGACGGTCTTTGTCGAACCGCTGGAAACTATAGAACAGAACAACGAACTAGTACGCCTCTTGGACGAAGAGCAGGCGGAGATACATCGCATTCTTGCAGAGATGACGCGGCGGATCGGCGAAAGCGCGGGCCCGATCCTTACCGCCGCTGTGACGTTAGCAGAACTGGAACTACAGTTTGCCAAGGCAAGATTTGCGGAGGAGTACAACTGCGTCCCGGTAGTTTTGTCAGCCGAAGACTCGCGTGGGGATGGCCGCCCCGGGCCTTTTGAGGCGAACAAAACGAGACTCGTTCTCATAAAAGCGCGACATCCGCTGCTCGAGCGTAACCTGAAAGCAAAGGGCGGTCGTGTCATTCCCACTACCGTTGAACTCGAGGACGATGCGCAGGAACTCGTAATCACTGGCCCAAACACAGGAGGCAAGACCGTCGTTCTGAAAACTATTGGGCTATTGGCGTTGATGGCGCAATCCGGAATTCCAGTTCCAGCCGATCGCGCTGAGCTTCCTATATTCGATGCGGTACTCGCTGACATCGGCGACTATCAATCGATCGAGCAGAATCTGTCAACATTCTCGGCTCATGTCACCAATATTGATTTCATCTCGCACACTGCGACCGCCCAATCGTTGGTGCTGCTCGACGAACTCGGTTCCGCAACCGATCCCGAGGAAGGCGCGGCATTGGCGGTTGCCATAGCGGACCACTTCCGTCGTCTTGGATGCATAGCTGTCATCTCTACACATCACACTTCCCTGAAGGTTTACGGAGCCAACACGCCGGGGGTAGTAAACGCATCTGTCGGATTCAACGAAGCTACGCTGCAACCCACGTATGAATTGAAAATCGGCGTGCCCGGAGCATCGGCCGGTATCAACATCGCGCAGCGCCTCGGATTAAATCCGACAATCATCGATGCGGCCCGCGCTCGACTGGGCTCGCAAGCACGAGATGTCGGGGAGTTTCTCGATCGTCTCCATTCTGATTTGCGCGAGGTAGAAAGCGAACGGTTGCGTTTGCGAACCCGCGAAGAGGAAATTCAACGAGAGAAAAATCATCTTGCCGCGGAAGGCAAAAAAGAACAGCAGGCTAAAGTCAAAGAGATGGAGAAAAAGCTCGACGGCCTGCTGCGCGATTTCGAGTATCACGCGCGCGAGATGATAAGTGTTATTCAGGATAGGGCGGCGGCACAAAAGCTGTCGAAAGACGCCGAGCGCCGTGTTTCCAAATTACGCCGGGAATTTCGCGAACAGTTCGATTCTGCGATCGTGGCCCACACAACCGGGGCCGATCAGGATGATCCCCATGCCCAGCCCCAACTCGTGAAACACGTTTCGGAAGGAGATACGGTGAAATTGAAGTCTATCGGCCGCCCCGCGCTGGTGGCACGCCGCATCGATGATAATCACTTTGAAGTCGAGATCGGCACCATGAAAATGAAAATCGCGCGCGAAGACATTGCCGAGGTGCTCGTGCGTTCGTCGGATTCTCCTGTGAAAGCTGCCCGCGCCCGCGGCATTTCGGTTTTGCTGGAAGACGAGAATAAGACTATCCCGTCGGAAATTAACGTAATCGGACGCACAGTGGACGACGCCACTCGCGAAGTCGAGAAGTTCGTCGACCGCGCATTCTTGGCCGGCCTACCCCGGGTGCGCGTGGTGCATGGTAGCGGCATGGGAATCCTACGCAAAGCGCTGCGCCAATATTTGCAGAAGCACCCTCACGTGGAATCCGTCGTCGAACCCCCGCAAAATGAGGGCGGCGGGGGCGCAACCGTAGTTGAGTTGCGGGTCTGATCCCAATCGTCGTCACACCGGAACATCGCTCAGGATTAATTCCGCCGGATCAACGCGGGCTTCGCTCGGCGAAGCTGCCATGGGACGCCCCGAATTTTCAGGGATTCCGGAATCTGAAAGTACGACCGTCGATTCGGGCAACTCAACTATTGCCACATACGCGGCCAACCGTCCGATATACAAAAAATCGGCAATGGCAAGATACAGAACTGTTACCAACAGAACGCCGCCCAGCACTGCGCCCGCGGGAAGAAGCGTTGCGAATCCTAATGGAAAACCAATCGCGGAACTAGCGACCACAAGTGCCGTGATGTGAGCCAGCCCGAACCACATCCCCGCCGCGAATATTGATCCGGGACGAGTCTGGCATAAATCGACGGCTGCGGCGATTGAATCGAAGGCCTCCTCCCCATGCGCGACTACGAATATGGCTGCCAGCGACAGAAACCAGTTCACCACAGACCAAGCGAACCACACCAGCATGATGATGGTTAGCGTAATTAAGAGGGCGCTGCCCGGGGAGGGATCGGCTGGGCGTGACACCGCCGTGCCGAGAAGAACCGCTGCCAGGCAGCCTATCGCAGCCGCGAGGGTGGTTCCGAGGCGAAATAAATTCAGCGCGAACAAAGAGGGCAAACCCCAGCTCTTCTGTTGGTGTTGCAGCGACGCACCGTCGCTCTCGCGGAAACGAGCTACCAGCGCGCTCAACGTGGCTGAGCGTCCTAACGAAGCGACAACCACCCAGGCAAACCCCAGAGTTAGCGCCAGAACTGCTACGGTTTCGAATAGACGAAATGAGCTGCCCCGGAAAATATCGAGCACAGCTCTGGAAATCAGGATGGGTTGGCCAGTTCGCAGTAAAAGCAGATCAGTCTTGCTGACGGGCACGGTATCCAGATATTCGAAAAACGAAAACACAAGCAACACGCTGGCCGCAGCGCCGAAGCTCCATCGCCAGGCGATTTCTGCGAATCCGAACGACGGTGAACGAAGGATGGTGCGAAAGCCATCGAGTGTCGGCGAGCGCTGTTGCATGTAAGGCTTAGGATAGCAGCCCGGGTGAACGCGTCGGCCAGGGAGGCCGGGCGCCGGGCTGGACGCGCGAAGAGCCCGCTGCACGACGCGGCAATTCCTCGCTTAGCGCACTACGATGTTGACCAGTTTGCCCGGCACCACAATTACTTTCACCACTTGCTTGCCGGTGACTGCCGCTTTGATCTTTTCATCGGCCAAAGCGCGCTCGCGAATCGTGTCGTCCGACGAACCCGCTGGCACAACAATGAGGCCACGCAATTTGCCATTGATCTGCACCGGGATTTCGATCTCGTCTTCCTTAGCCAATGCGGAGTCGTACTTCGGCCATGGGACGCGAAGCAAACTTCCCTTTTCGCCCAACATTTCCCAGAGCTCGCTTGCCAAATGCGGAGCAAATGGCGCGAGCAACAAGACAAGATCGCGTTGCACTTCTGACCAAAGCGAAGCCGGAATGACTTCCGCAGCCGAAGGTGCCCGCCCCACACGTTCTTCGACCGCATAGAGTTCGTTGACCAACTCCATTATTGCTGCGATCGAAGTATTAAAATGCCAGCGGCCCTGAAAGTCATCGCTTACGCGCTTGATGGTCTGGTGAAGCTTGCGCTGAATTTTTCGCGCCTCAGGCTGTAAAGACGTTACCGGCAACGTCTTTCGCTGTGCTGACGGAGACGCAGCAAGCTGCGTTTCTGCAGGACCGTTTCTCGCGATGAAGCGGTAAACGCGGCCCAGAAAGCGCTGCACGCCTTCCACTCCTTCATCCTGCCAATCGAGTTCGCGATCTGGAGAGGTCGCAAAAAGCGTATACATGCGAGTGCTGTCAGCGCCATAGCGAGCGATCATCTCATCAGGCGAAACCACGTTGCCCAAGCTCTTGGACATCTTGGCGCCACCCTTGATGATCATGCCTTGAGTGAACAATCGGTCAATCGGCTCGTCGTTTTTCACCAATCCCATGTCGCGCATGAATTTGGTCCAAAAGCGCGAGTAGATGAGATGAAGAATTGCATGTTCGACGCCGCCGATATACTGATCGATCGGAAACCAATACGCAGCCGTTTTTGGATCGAACGGTTCGCGATCGTTGTGCGCGTCAGTATAGCGATAGAAATACCAGGACGAATCAACAAACGTATCCATGGTGTCGGTCTCGCGGCGAGCGGGGCCACCGCATTTCGGGCAAGTTGCGTTTACGAATTCCGGCACGCGGCCAAGAGGCGAGCCGCCAGTCAAAGTTATGTCGACATTTTCCGGCAAGATCACGGGCAAATCTTTTTCCGGTACAGGGACGATTCCATCTTTCTCGCAATACAGCATGGGAATCGGCGTGCCCCAATAGCGCTGTCGCGAGATGCCCCAGTCTTTGAGACGAAAAGTCACCGTGGCGTTGCCGAAACCATTCTTGTCCGCATACTCTGACATCTTCTTGATGGCTTCTTCGCAGCGAAGGCCGGTAAACGGGCCTGAGTTTATCAGCTTGCCATTCAACGTCGTGAATGGGAGCACCGGTTCGCCGCTGGTTTCTTCAGGATCGACTGATCGCGGGACGATCACGGTGCGGATTTTGAGGTTGTACTTGCAGGCAAACTCGTAATCTCGCTCATCGTGCGCCGGCACGCTCATAATCGCGCCGGTACCGTAATCCATAAGAATGTAGTTCGCCACCCAGATGGGAATGCGCTCCCCGTTGTACGGATTCACAGCGAAGTGGTGAGTGTTGACGCCATGCTTTTCGATCGCGCCAATGTCGCCAACTTCTTTGGCCTTGCGCTGCTCTGCAATCAACTCCTCAACTTGTGCGCGAAGCGCGTCGTTGTTTTTCGCCAAGCGAGCAACTAACGGATGCTGGGGCGCAAGTTGGATTGACGTAGCTCCGTAAATCGTGTCGACACGAGTGGTGAAAACAGTGATTGTGGATTCCGGCGAATCGGTTGCGCCTTCAAGCTTGAAATCCACCAGCGTGCCTTCACTGCGGCCGATCCAGTTGCGCTGCATGGTGCGGACTTTTTCCGGCCAGCCGTCGAGTTTATCGAGGTCGCGTAGCAACTCCTCCGCATATTTAGTGATGCGCAAGAACCACTGTTCGAGTTCCCGCTGTTCTACTAATGTATCTTCGTGCCGCCAGCAGCAGCCGTTCACGACCTGCTCGTTGGCCAACACCGTGGCGCATTGCGGACACCAGTTCACCCTGCTCTTCTTGCGATAAGCCAAGCCCTTTTCGTAGAGCTTTAAAAAGAACCACTGATTCCATCGATAATAATCAGGCAAGCAGGTAGTGACTTCGCGTGCCCAATCGTAGGCGAAGCCAAGACGCTTCATCTGCGCCTTCATGTTTTCGATATTGCGGAGCGTCCACTGCCGCGGCGGGGTGTTGTTCGAAATTGCAGCATTTTCCGCAGGAAGGCCGAAAGAATCCCAGCCCATGGGATGCAGCACGTTGTAACCGTTCATCCACATGAACCGGGCGAGCGCATCGCCGATCGCGTAATTGCGGACGTGCCCCATGTGCAGCGCGCCGGATGGATAGGGCAACATTTCCAGCACGTAATACTTGGGCTTAGTGGAGTTGGGCTCGGCGGCGTATAGAGAAGCATCCTCCTGCCAGCGCTCAGACCATTTCGATTCGATGCGCTGGGCGTCATAGCGGTCTTCGCGGACCATGGTTGTTGGTTCGTCCTGCGGCATAAGAGGGTAATTGCGTTCCGGGCGAATCTTGATTTTACAACGAAGACGAAGATTTCCTGTACAGACGTAGCTCCGCTATATCCCGTCCTGTGTCGCGACGAGACGCTTCAATGCCGCCACGTTTCTTCGATCATCTCCGGGTTGGTCGATGGGGGTTTCTGCGATGAAGGCGGCGTGAGCCAGGCGCGGATCATTCAGCAGCCGCCGAAAAGGTTCTGGGCCGATGCTTCCCTTCCCGATGTGCTGATGCCGGTCCAGCTTCGATCCGCAAGCTGCTTTGGCATCATTGCAATGCCAGACCAGTACACTCTTCAGCCCTACAGTTTCTTCGAGATGGGCCAATGTCCGGCGCATTCCGCTCTCGCTGACAATGTCATAACCGGCCACGTGAGTGTGGCAGGTATCGATGCAAGCAGCGATAGGAACTATGCTGCGAAGCCGTTCCAGCACTTCAGCGACTTGTTCGAAATTCCCACCCAGCGAGTATTCCGCCCCGGCGGTGTTTTCGATCAGGATGGTGAGATTGCCTTTGGCGAGATCCAGTCCTTGAATTGCGGCGGCAATTGCCGCGGAAGTTTGAATCAGACCTGCTTCTCGATCGGCGCCGCGAAATGAGCCGGGATGAAGCACTAGATAATCCGCGCACAATGCCAGAGCACGCTCCACTTCGCCACGAAAGGCTTCAATCGATTTCCGCAAAAACATCGGCGTAGTGCTAGCAAGATTGACTAGATAGTTCACATGGATCGCCATGGGCTTGAGGTCATATTTCTCTCGCAGGCGCATCATTTCACTGCACTGGGGACGGCTGAGGTCATAGGGAGCCCACTGGCGTGGGCTGGACGAGAAAATCTGAAGCGTATTGCAGCCCAGGCGATAAGCGCGTTCGGCGGCATTCTGAACACCGCCGGCGCTTGACGTATGGATGCCAATACGGCGAGAGGTCAAGCGGGGCGGTCGTTTTGGCGCGGGCAGCTTGAGAATATCCTGCTCGCGGGCGATGGAAAGGGGCACAAGAAAGTATAACTAGCTATCGGGATGCGGTAGTGAGAAGTTGGACGGGGTGTGGCCTGCGGGCTTAGGCGGCAGGGTGTTTTTGAATTTAGTTCCTCACAGCGCGGATATTGCAAACACACCACCGACCAGTGTCAACCCGCCAGCGATCGTTAGGGGAAGCGCGATAGCGACCCCCCACGCCATACCGAAACCCATCAAATCGACATGAAATGGCCGCAGCACAAGTGGAACCATTAACAGGGGCCCCCACGCAATGGCCAACATAACCAGACCGGGGAGGAGTACACGCCAGTTCACGCCGTTGCCTCTTGTGCTCTCGCCTCCAATAATCCCACCAACTCGTCCAAAACTCCAAACGTGATCCGTGACTCATATCAGCCAATTATCCGGTTTGCGATAGATGCGCCTTCAACGATAGACTTGAAGCTCTTCGAGGTGGTTCATGTTGGTGGTCATGCAGGCGCACGCTACTGAAGCGCAGGTGCGGGCAGTCTGCCAGAAAATCGAGGCACTCGGCTACCGCGCCCACTCCATTCCTGGAGCGGAGCGGACTGCGATTGGCATCACCGGAAATCAGGGCGAGGTCGAACCCGGCACGCTGGAAGAAATGTCAGGCGTGCAGGAAGTCATCCGCGTCACCAAGCCTTACAAGTTGGTAAGCCGCGACATTAAGGAAGAGAACACTATCGTTCGATTTGCCGGGAGCGACGCCACGATTGGCGGGCCGGAGCTCGCGATCATCGCGGGACCCTGTGCCATTGAGAGCCGGGAGCAGGCGTTTGCTATTGCTGAGCGTGTGCAGCGTGCGGGTGCGCAGTTCTTTCGCGGCGGAGCTTATAAGCCACGCACTTCTCCATATTCGTTTCAAGGGCTGGGCGAAGAAGGCTTGCGTATCATGGCCGAAGTTCGCGATCAATTTGGCATGAGAATTGTGACCGAAGCCATCGACAACGAATCTTTGGAACTAGTGGAAGAGTATGCGGACGTCATCCAGATTGGCGCGCGCAACATGCAGAATTTCTCTCTGCTTAAGCACGCAGGAAAAACTCGCAAGCCCGTGCTGCTAAAACGCGGCATGTCGGCGACGCTGGAAGAATTTCTGATGGCGGCCGAATATGTGATGAGCGAGGGCAATTACAACGTGATTCTCTGCGAGCGCGGTGTACGGACTTTTGCGGATCACACGCGCAACACGCTGGACTTGAGCCTGATCCCGGCGGTACAACGGCTTAGCCATTTGCCTATCGTCGTCGATCCCAGCCACGGCACCGGCAAACGAAATAAAGTCACTCCGCTTTCACGAGCTTCAGTGGCTGTCGGAGCGGATGGCCTAATCATCGAAGTACACAATCAGCCCGACAAGGCATTGTCTGATGGCATACAGTCGCTCTATCCCGATCAGTTCGACGAGTTGATGGCGCAGGTGCGGCAGATCGCGCCAGTGGTTGGCAGGACGGTGGCTGTTGTTGCAGGCGCTCCTGCCACGCTCCCATCCGTATCCACGAAGTCCGCGCGCGGATCCTCTGTTGCTCCACTAACTTGAGAAAGCTTCTCTTCATCGTAGTTCTCTCTCCTGTTGCCGTCGCTATTGCGTGGTTGTATTTTCACGAGCGCCAACTCACTGATTACGGCCCGGCGTACCACGAGTACGCCTACGTAACCAATGGCAAGAGCAACACTGTCAGCGTTATCGATCTGCGGACATTTCAGTTTGCGAAAACCATTAGAGTGGGAAGCGAACCGACTGGTATTGCGTCGAATGGCAGGAAGAATGAGATCTACGTAGTCAACTCTGGATCGAACAATATCAGCATTATTGACGCCGAGCGGAACGCCGTGGTCGCGACTATCGGCGTGCACGGCAGGCCTTACTTCATCGATGTTTCTGCGGATGGGAAGCGTGGGTACGTGGCGAATTCGGGATCGTCCAATGTTTCCGTGATCGATCTGGAAAAGCGAGCAGTCATCAAGAACATTCACGTCGGTGCTTCTCCGGGGCTGGCTCGAGTTTCACCGGACGGACAGACCGTCGTGGTCAGCAATCGCGGTGACAACGCAGTTTCCCTGATCGATGCTCAACATCTTTCAGTTCGCAGCACGATCCCGGCGTGTCAGCAGCCAGAAGACATTGCAATTCTGCCCGAGAGCAACCAGGCTTTCGTCGCCTGCACTGCGTCGGGACAGGTCGCGTCGATTGATCTGAGAAATGACAAACTGCTGGCCCTGTTAGATGTGGGCAAAACCCCAGTGCATCTGGCGCTCAAGCCCGACGGCGGAGAACTCATGGTCAGCAACTTCGATTCGGATAACATCTCGATCGTAGAGACTGCTAACAACGAAGTCGGCGGCAGCTACCTTATTGGCACGCATCCTGCGCGCGGCTTAGTATCCGCGGATAACTCCCGTTTGTACGTGAGCAATTTCGGATCGAATACTGTCGCCGTTTACGACATTGACATTGGGAAACTAATCGCGACGCTGCCGGTCGGCAGCCATCCTGATGGTCTTGCGCTTTCGCAAAGTCAGAACTATTTGCTGGTTCTCAATACGGCATCAGGAGACGTCACAGTGATTCAAAAACGAACGCCGAAAAAGAAATTCGAACCAGGAGAATATTCTCTACTCACGATGATTCCGGTGGGAGTTCAGCCCAACAACATTGTGGTGAAATCGTTCGTGCTGGGTAAGCCGATTCCAAAGTGAGTTGTCATCCTGAGCGGAATTTGTCGCGTGCAACGCATGGGGCAGATGGAGTCGAAGGGTCCTGAATGACGGGTTTGGGGTTGATGGTTCAGGATATTCAAGCACCAAATTCTCAGTACAAATTCTCGACGCATTGTCGGAATAACACCTGTAAGTGAGATCCTTCGACTCCGTATCTGCTCCGCTTCGCGAAGCAGGCTGCGCTCAGGATGACAAGACATGGAGCATGTTTATCCCTTGGCGCCGCAGCACTTTTTATATTTGTTCCCGGAGCCGCACGGACAGGGATCGTTTCGTCCGATCTTGGCCGCGCCGCGTACCACTTGCTGCACCTTCTGCAGGTCGCCGGAACCCGCCATGCGCGCCTGCTCCAGCTCGCGGCGTTTCTTGCGTTGGAAAGCTTCTTCGATTTCGTCAACGGAAGTCGCGACCTGGCGAGGCTTGCGTCCATTGCCATCCCCACCCATTCTGGGAACCGGCACTGCCTCTGGGCCTGCGCCAGAACCGCCATCGATGGGTCTCGGCGGCCCGCCTTCGCTCGGCCGCTCCAGAATTTGCATGAGGTAAAGATAGCGGACCGTGTCTTCCTGCGAGCGCCTCATCATGGCTTCGAACATGTCGAACGATTCCCGCTTGTATTCCACTAGCGGATCGTGCTGCCCGTAGCCGCGCAGCCCAATGCCCTCCTTCAGATGGTCCATGTCGCGGAGGTGGTCTTTCCATTGCGAATCGAGCACGCTCAACATAATCATGCGCTCGTGATAGCGCATAGCATCGGGTCCAATTAATTTTTCCTTAGCGTCGTAGCGGGCTTTGAGCTTGTCGAAGATTGCATCGCCTAGTTCCTGGCGATTCAGCGTCTCAGGCTTTATGCCTTCCGCGAGAATATCTACACCGAAGCGGGTGAAAATGGAGTCTTTCAGGCCCTTAAGATCCCAATCCGCGACGTGAACTTTAACCGCGCAGAACTCATCCATCAAATCGCTAAGAATGCCGGAAACATAATCCTCGAGAATCAATTCTTTCTGATCCACGCCTTCGAGCAACTGATGACGCAAGCCGTATACGGCCTCGCGCTGTTTATTCATTACGTCGTCGTATTCGAGGAGATGTTTGCGAGCTTCGAAGTTTTGCGCTTCAACCGCCTTCTGCGCCGCTTCGATACGGCGTGAAATGAGCCGCGATTCAATCGGAACGCCTTCTTCCATGCCGAGACGCTGAAGCAGGTTCGAAACCCACTCCTTGGCAAAGATGCGCATCAAGTCATCTTCGAGGGAAAGATAGAACCGGGAGGAACCGGGATCGCCTTGGCGTCCAGCGCGGCCGCGAAGCTGATTATCGATACGGCGAGCTTCGTGACGCTCAGTGCCGAAGATATGCAAGCCGCCAGCGCCAATGACGTCGTCGTGTTCTTTGTCGGTCTGGGCTTTGTGACGATTGAAAATCTGCGTCCACTGGTCAGTAGGAACAACGTATTCGCTGCCGGCATAGTACCAGACGGTATTCTTAGTATCGTCAACCACGGCTTGAACCTTGCCCTGCGCGGCTCGCATCGGCTGCGCGACTCCCTTTTTCACGCATTCCTGTTTGGCCATGAATTCAGGGTTACCGCCAAGGAGAATGTCAGTTCCGCGACCAGCCATATTCGTGGCGATGGTGACCATCCCCTTGCTGCCAGCCTGCGCTACGATTTCAGCTTCTTTCTCGTGCTGCTTCGCGTTCAGCACCCAGTGCTTTACACCCTTCTTTTTCAGGAGATCAGAAAGACGTTCTGATTTTTCAATCGATGTGGTACCAACCAGCACGGGCTGTCCCGTGGCGTGCAATCTCTGGATTTCGTCGGCAGCGGCAAAGTATTTTTCTTTCTCGGTGCGATAAACAACGTCCGGATTTTCCAGCCGCCGCATGGGTTTGTTGGTGGGAATGACCATTACTTCCAACTTGTAAATGTTATCGAACTCGGAAGCCTCGGTCTCTGCCGTGCCGGTCATGCCTGCGAGCTTTTTATACATGCGGAAATAATTCTGGAAAGTAATGGTGGCGAGAGTCTGGTTCTCGCGTTCAATCTTGACGTTTTCCTTGGCCTCAACCGATTGGTGAAGACCGTCAGACCAGCGGCGGCCCGGCATCAGGCGTCCAGTAAACTCGTCGACGATAATGACTTCGCCATCTTTGACCACGTATTCCACATCTTTGTGATAAAGAGCATGCGCTTTTACCGCAGTCTCGACATGATGTTTCAGGTCCCAGTTTTCAGGGTCAGCAACGTTGCCTATACCGAGCAACTGCTCAACTTTTTCCCAGCCTTCATCGGTAACCGTGATGTTGCGATGCTTTTCATCGACAACGTAGTCGCCGGTATATTGCTTGGGCTCGCCGGGGGCTACGTCGATTTCCTCGCCCTTCTCGAGCTTGGGGATGATGCGATTGACCCTGGCGTATTTATCGGTAGATTCTTCACTCGCGCCTGAAATGATCAGAGGAGTGCGGGCTTCGTCTATCAAGATTGAGTCGACTTCGTCAACGATGGAAAAGTTGTGGCCGCGCTGCACACAATCGTTCAGATCGAACTTCATG
The DNA here is from genome assembly GCA_036008085.1 of Terriglobales bacterium. GTDB lineage: Bacteria > Acidobacteriota > Terriglobia > Terriglobales > Acidobacteriaceae > JABDBE01. The sequence goes on along the minus strand of DASYOD010000095.1, from coordinate 16,532 downwards.
TTGTCGCGCAGGTAGTCGAAACCGAACTCGTTATTGGTGCCGTAAGTTACGTCGGCCGCATAGGCTTCACGACGCTGTTGGTCATCAAGGTCGTGAACGATGACGCCAACGCTAAGGCCGAGGAAACTGTAAAGCTTGCCCATCCACTCTGAATCGCGTTTGGCCAGGTAGTCGTTGACCGTAACTACGTGCACCCCGCGGCCGCTCAGGGCATTCAGATAAACCGGCAGAGTGGCAACCAGAGTTTTTCCTTCGCCGGTCTTCATTTCCGCAATCTTGCCCTGGTGGAGGACCATGCCGCCGATCAACTGCACGTCAAAGTGCCGCATGTTAAGCACACGGCGGCCACCTTCTCGCACGACAGCGAAGGCTTCTTCCAGAAGGTCGTTGAGAACTTCGTTGGTCACCGCAAAACGCTCGGTATCCAGTTCTTTCTGCCGATCCTGGTCGGCATCCGGCTCATCGGGAATACTGCTCACGCGTTCCTGAATCCGCTGGCGAAACTGGTCTGTCTTGGCTCGAAGTTGCTCATCACTGAGTTTCTGCATCTCAGATTCGAACGCATTGATGGCCTCAACTCGAGGCATCAAACGCTTAACCTCGCGCTCGTTCTTGGTCCCGAAGACCTTAGCTACAAGAGCATTAATCAAAATGGAATCCTTGGCGGGCCGCACACACCCCTAGACGCTTAGTATATTAGATGCGTGGGCAACGCGTAAGTCGCGAGCGGGCCTCCCCACAGCTACTTGAGGACGTTACACTCCAGCAACTGTAACATCAGGATTCAAGGCAGACTTCTCGGGTAATGTCTCCGTCACAGCTTTCAGGGCGCTTTTCAGGTATATTTTCCCGCTGGCCTATGCCGACCTTTTACGAACTATTCCGCGAATGTGCTGAGCGCTGGCCTGACAATGTTGCGCTCGAAATTCAGAGGCGCAATCAGGTGGATAGCAACACCTACGCGGAAGTGCGGCGCATGGCGGAAAGTATCGGCCGGTGGCTGACCGAGAACGGATTTCCGCCGGGAGCGCGGGTTGCGATTCTGGCGGATAACCATCCGCGCTGGATCGCCTCGTATCTTGGCATTATCGCGGCCGGATGCACGGCCGTTCCCCTGGATACTGCGTTTCACACCGATCAAGTTGCGAAACTTCTTCGCGACAGCGGCAGCTCGCTTTTGACTTGCGATGCGAAGCATGTCGAGGTCGCAAGGAACGCTGTTGGTGAAGCCGCAATTGGAATTGTGATATTGGACCGTCTCGGCCCGAGCACACAAAATGCCGAGCTTCGCCCTGCGGGACAGCCAAGGGCGGCTGTCGCCACGCAACACCCGGCACCTCAACCTATCGCCGATCTTGACACGATATTTGCGGCCGGTCCGGGAGACTTTGTGCCGGTTGTTTGCAGCGGGGACAGCATTGCTTCCCTGCTATACACGTCTGGCACGACCGCTGACCCTAAAGGCGTGATGCTGACTCACGCCAATCTCATGGGCGAAGTGCAAGCGGTGTTCAGTTGGGTGCACATCGGTCCTGAAGACGCTTTGCTCGGTGTGCTGCCGCTGTTTCACGTGTTATCGCAAATGGCCAATCTGCTTGTGCCGTTGGTGAAGGGCTCGCGGGTCGTCTACCTCGAAACTTTAAATACAACGGAATTGCTTCGAGCACTCGCGGAGCGAGAGATCACCGCATTCGCGGTCGTGCCACAATTCTTCTATTTGATCCATGAGCGGATTTTCAAAGAAGTATCTCAACGTGGAAGAGTGGCAACCTGGGCATTTCGAAAGATGATGGCTTTCACCCGCATCAGCCGACGATTAGGCTGGAATCCTGGTCCGATACTCTTTGCTAAAGTTCACAATATTTTTGGCGGCAAGATGCGTTATCTCGTGACTGGTGGGTCGCGCTTTGATCCCCAGATTGGACGCGATTTCCACGCGCTGGGCATCGACATCCTGCAAGCATACGGGCTCACCGAAACCAGTGCCGCAGCTTTTACCACGTCACCACGCGACAACGTTATTGGCTCGGTGGGCAAAGCGCTTGAAGGAGTGCAAGGAAAAATTATCGATCCGCAGCCGCAAGAGGATGGTGGCCAACCGGTAGGCGAAATCGCGATTCGCGGCGCCATTGTGATGAAGGGCTACTGGAACCGGCCTGACGCGACAGCTGCAGCAATACGGGATGGCTGGCTCTACACAGGGGATCTGGGCCACTTCGATGCCGATGGAAATCTGTTTATCACTGGCCGAAAGAAAGAAGTCATCATCCTCAGCAATGGAAAAAATATTTATCCGGAAGAAGTTGAAGCTCATTACCTGAAGTCGCCTTACATCGGAGAAGTCGCAGTAATTGAGTTGGAACTTCGCGCCGGACAAGACAGGTTGCATGCGGTGGTAGTTCCGAATTTCGAGGTCCTGAAACAACGAAAGATTGTGAATACGAAAGAGGTCATTCGCTATGACATTGAAGGTCTGTCGCTGCAACTGCCTTCGACCAAGCGAATTGGGAGTTATGAAATCTGGCAAGAGCCTCTGCCGCGGACAAGCACGCGAAAACTGAAGCGATTTGAGATTGAGAAGCGCGTGCAAGCGAATCAAGCCGACGGCCGCGAGAACGATGCGGAAGTTAGTTCAGAGAAACCGTTGAGCGCGGAAGACGCCGCGTGGCTAGGGCAGGCGGACGTGCAGCGAGCACTTAATATCATTCGGGAAGCATCGCGGATGAAGACTCAGGCAATCAGTCCCGCCGACAATCTTGAACTCGATCTCGGTCTGGACTCGATGCAGCGGATCGAACTCTTGGTCGCAATCGAACGCGAAATTGGCGGAGATGTCGAGGAATCGCGGCTGGCAGAAATCTACACCGTGCGGGAGTTGGTTGATACGGTGCTTGGAAGCGCGGCAGAAGGTAAAGGTGGCCCACCTTTAATACAAGTGACAGGCTGGAAAAGCATCTTGCAGGAAGATCCGGCGGAGCCTGAGTCCCGCGCCCTGTTCCGGCCCGGGCCGTTTAAGGAAACGTTCTGGTATGTCGTAAGCCGTTTGAGCCAGATCGTCGCCGATGATCGATTTCGGCTGCGCGTTAACGGTCTGGAAAAACTTCCGAGCCACGGTCCTTTTATTATTTGCTCCAACCACCAAAGCTACATCGACCCCATAATTCTAGGTAGCGTTCTGCCCTGGCATATTTTTCGTGACAGCTTCGCCGTGGGCACGAGCGAAATTTTCGGGGATGGTTTCCTCCGCATGCTGGCGCGATGGCTGCGTGTCGTGGTTGTTGACCCCGATGCTAACCTGATCCCGGCCATGCGCGCCGGCAGTTACGGCCTGCGGCACGGCGGCGTGTTGATTCTCTATCCTGAGGGAGAGCGCTCGATTGATGGTGAGCCGAAACGGTTCAAGAAAGGCGCTGCGATTCTCTCAATTCACTTGCAGGTTCCGATTATTCCCGTGGCAATTGAAGGTTTTTACGAAGCGTGGCCACGGGGAAAACCATTTCAGAGATTTGCACCTCTGCAGATAAAGTTTGGCGATGCGATTCATCCGCCAACTGAAGCTGAGGCGTCGGAAGCCGCCTACGAAAAACTTACCGATAAGTTGAAGAAAACAGTAGAGACCATGAGACAGAAGTTACGGAACCCGCGATCTTTAGACAGGTAGCTATGCGGCGTCTGCTGTCGGCAAAGGACGTTGCCAGCAACGTCTCGACAGTTGCTCGTTATTTAGCTCGCGGATGAGTCTGATCATAGACCTCGAGCACGTGCTTCATCGAAAGTTGTGTATAACGCTGGGTGGTGGACAGACGCTCATGGCCGAGCATTTCCTGAATCGAGCGAAGGTCGGCGCCCTCCTCTAGCATGTGCGTTCCGAATGCATGACGCAGCGTGTGCGGATGCACATCCGGCGAGAGGCCATTGGCTACAGCGATCTTTTTGATGATGCGTCCCACGCTCCGTGAAGTAAGCCTTCCGCCCCGCTGATTGATCAGTAGTGCAGCCGTATTCTTCCGGCATTCAGTCAACGTCTGCTGGCGCACCGGCAGATATACAGCTAGAGCGGTCTTCACCGAATCACCAAATGGTACATACCGTTCTTTCTTGCCTTTGCCGCGAATGAGAATTGCTTCGGAGCTTAGGCGAATATCGTCGAGATTAATTCCTACGAGCTCCGAATTACGGATGCCGCATCCGTAAAGCAGTTCGAACATAATGCGGTCACGTTCGGGAAACGATGCGATCTCGGGCATCCGTCCATCAAGGACGGTGTTCATTTCTTCAATCGTTGGCACCCGGGGAAGTTTCTTGGGTAATTTCGGCGTCGAAACCAACGCAGCCGGATTCTGTTCTACCAATCCTTCTTGCGCCAGCCAGCGATAAAACGAACGCACTGCAGCCAGGGCTCGAGCGACCGAGGTTTTGTCGAGATCCCTCTCGTACAAGACAGAGAGGAATCCGCGGATAGTCAGATGATCGATACTTCGCCAGTTGCGTGAGCCAAGATAAGCGGCAAACCTCGTCAAATCCTGTGTATAGGCCTTAATGGTGTGCACAGAAGCGGCGCGTTGACACAGCGTGGCGAGAAATTGATCGATTAATTTCTCTACGGAAGTGGTTTTCATCCTCATACCTGCCGGCATCAAGAACCGATCTCAACACGGAGTCACAGAGACGCAGAGAACAATTTCGCTTACTCTCTGTCTTTGTGACTCTGTGGTAAGAAAGGTCATTTATCTCGCCCTCGCCCGCGGGTGATGTTTCTGATACACGCTTTTCAGTCGATCGAGGGCCAGATGGGTATACACCTGCGTAGTCGAAATATCAGAGTGGCCAAGGATCGTCTGCACCGTGCGCAGGTCGGCGCCATTTTCTACCATGTGAGTTGCGCAACTGTGACGCAACATGTGCGGACTGGCGTTGCGTCCGAGGCTTGACGACGCGACGCGAACCATCTGCCATACGCGCTGTCGGGTGAGCTTGCGCGCTCCCCGTCCGAGAAATAGGAACGCTGAGGTGCGCTCTCCAGCCAGCAGCGGACGCGCCTGCTTCAAGTATGTGGCCAGCACGTCCTGCGCCGATTTTCCTAAAGGCACGATTCGTTCTTTGTCACCTTTGCCTCGCACCAGCACGTAGCCGAGATCGAGTTTCAGGTCTTCAAGTTTGACGGCGACAATTTCGGACACGCGGAGCGCTCCCGCGTAAAACATTTCGAGCATGGCACGATCACGCAACACCAGAGCTTCGCCCTGCTTTCCCTTCGAAGCCGGTCTCTCTGCGCGCAGGATGATTTCCATCTCGTCGCGTGCCAGCGACTTGGGTAGTATCTTCCACTGTTTCGGAGAGTCGATGTTCAAGGTGGGATCGTGCTGAATAAGTTTATCGAGCAGGAGATAACGGTACAGATGACGCAACGCCGAAAGTTTTCGTCCCACCGAGCGTCCATCCACTGAATTGGCGAATAGTTGCTGAATGAAATCACGCACGTCGTTGCGTTGCGCATTCAGCAGCGAGTGCTTGCGCTTGCCCAGAAATCCGGTGAACTGAGCAACGTCAGAGGTGTAGGCGGCGACGGTAAGCGGCGCCAGTCCTTTCTCAACTTTCAAATAGTCAAGAAAACCAGAGACCACGCGAGAGTTTGCATCCGAAGACACAAAAAGAGTATGCGCGTTATCAGACACTGTCGGAAGTATCGCCCGCGATGCCCGCTTTCCCATTGACTTCCTTCAGCACTTCAACTGCATAAATCGCACCCTGCGGCGTTTCCTCATGCTTGAAATATGCAAACACGTTCCGGCCTTGGCTGAGATGCTCACGGATGCGGTCTACCATGACGCGTCTTTCTTCCGGCGTGTACGTCGGTTTGCGATAGCGGTAGTAGCAGAAGTCGGCAGTGATAATGTCCGGCGTGGTGCGCTCTTCGGTTTCGGCGACGCAAAGGGCGCGATTGCAATTCTTGAGCAGTGTGAAAATATCGTCGGTAAACCACGACGCATGACGAAACTCAAATGCGGATGGGACCGCGCGTGGGAGGACGGCCAGAAACTCCTGCAAAAGCACGGCGTCAGCCTTCATATTGGGAGGCAATTGGAACAATAGCGGACCTAACTTCCCAGCGCGCTCCAGCGGCTCAATCGTGCTCAAGAAACGCGGAACGAAATCTTCAGTCTTCTTCAACCGCTTGATATGCGTGATGACTTGGTGGGCTTTAACGCTGAGACGAAAGCCCGCCGGGGTAGAGTCGATCCATTTCTGAGCAGTTGTTTCCTTCAGCAATTGACGAAACGTGAAGTTGACTTCAACAGCGTTCAATTGCGTGGCGTAATATTGCAGGAATTTTGTCTGGGCGAGCTTGGCGGGATAAAAGTCTGGCTTCCAGCTTGGATAAGCCCACCCCGATGTGCCAGCGTAGAGTAGCGTCATGTTTCCGCTCTGCCGAAAACTGAAATAATCTCAAAGACGCTCCGCATTATACCTTTCGGGACTTCTTTTTCGGTGCCACGCGGCGAGTTGCCACCTTGGCCCTCCTAGCGGTCTTGATGGCCCTGTTCTCGGCTTGGGCCGCAATATCAAATCCTCTTTCTGTTACCGCGGGAAGGATTTCCGCAAGCCCCGTCATCTTTGGCAGTTTCTGCTTCAGCGAATGCACGGGTTCGAACAGGTCCCCCATTTCTTGCACGCGGTCGAGCACCTGATTTGCCTCGAACACCAGCAGATTTGCATCCTTCTTTTTCAGCGCTTGTGTCACTTCTTCCCAAGTCACTGGGGTAGAGACGGTAGGGTGCTCGCGGGCTCGCAGCGAATACACACTTATCGTCGTTTTGTGCTCGTCGTTCTGGCTCCAGTCGACAAATACTTTTCCCACGCGCAATTGCTTCTTCATGTCAGAAACGACAAGATCCCGGTGCTCATCTTCAAGCAAGCGGGCAAGCGCGTGCGCGAAGGGTTTCGTGACTTCGTAACTAGTGGGCGAGTTTATCGGTACATAGATCTGCAGCCCTTTGGAGCCGGAAGTCTTCGGAAAACTCTGCATTCCGAAATGTTCGAAAATGGCGCGCAGCCACATGCCTACCTGGCAGCATTGCACGATATTCGCTGGAGGTCCGGGATCAAGATCGAACACCATGCTTCGCGGGGAGGTGATATCTTTCGCCAGCGACAGCGACGGGTGAAGTTCGATAGCGGCGAGATTCGCGATCCACACGAGCGTTGCCAGGTCGTTCGCGAGAATGTAATTCACGTCGCGCTGGTTGCCTTCGCTCCAAATGGGCGCCGTCTTTATCCAATCGGGACGATGTTTAGTGGCGTTCTTTTCAAAGAAGAATTCTTCGTCCACGCCTCCGGGATAACGTTTCAGCGTCAACGGGTGATCCTTGAGATTCGGCAACAAAACGGGTGCGATGCGGGCATAATAGTCGATTACCTGTCCTTTGGTGAACCCAGTGGCGGGGTAAAGGACTTTGTCGAGGTTGGTCAAACTCAGGTGCTTGCCTTCGATCTCAACTACGGATGCTTTGCCAGCCATGCTTAGTCTCACTCCTCACGCAACGCATGTTGTTTGATACCGAATTGTAATATCTGGAGCGGTTTCAGGTTTGACAACTTCCCCTCCTGCCACGTAATTTCAAACTTCTACCCTTCAATTACGTCCAACCTCGTGGAGGTCCGATGAACTACCGCTCGCTCAAGCGCTTCGCCATTTTCCTCGCACTCGCAACCGTGGCCGCAGCTCAGGATATTGCTTCGTTCGAAAAGCGCACCACCGTTAAGAAACTGGACAATGGTTTGACCGTCGTGATCTGCGAGCGACCTGAGGCACCGGTATTTTCGTTCTTCACGCATGTGGATGCGGGCTCGGTCCAAGACCCGCATGGCCAGACCGGTCTGGCTCACATGTTTGAGCACATGGCTTTCAAAGGCACGGACAAGATCGGTACCACGAATTATGCCGCAGAAAAAGTGGCGCTGGAAAAGGTGGAGCAGGCTTACGCCGCCTATATTCGAGAGCGAGATAAACCGGTGGGTCGTGACGAGCAGAAGGTGAAGGAACTGCAAAAGGCCTGGCAAGATTCGGTAACCGAAGCGAATAAATATGTGAAGCCAAACGAATTTCCCCAGATCGTCGAAATCAATGGCGGCGAGGATTTGAACGCCAATACCAGCGACGATGAAACCAACTATTTTTATTCATTCCCAGAAAACCGACTGGAATTGTGGGCGTATCTCGAGTCGGAACGGTTTCTGCATCCTGTGATGCGCGAGTTTTACAAGGAGCGAAATGTAGTCATCGAAGAACGCCGCATGCGAGTCGATAGCAATCCGATCGGGCGCTTGCTGGAACAATTCACTACTGCCGCTTTCCAGGCGCATCCATACCACCGACCCACCATTGGATGGATCTCGGATTTGAATACGTTTTCCGCCACCGACGCCAAGAACTTTTTCGACAGATATTACATTCCCTCAAATATGGTCGTGGCCGTGGTGGGTGATGTAAAAGCGTCGGAGACAATGCCGATCGTAGAAAAATACTTCGGCCGGATTTCCTCGCGTCCCAAGCCAGACGAGTACGCCACTGTCGAACCACCGCAGAACGCGGAGCGGCGCGTGGTGCTCGAAGAAGCGTCGCAGCCGCTGTATCTCGAAGGCTATCACCGGCCGAGTTACCTCAGCCCGGACGATGCCGTCTATGACGCCATTGCCGACCTGATGTCGGAAGGACGGACTTCGCGCCTCTACCGCGCGCTGGTGCGCGACAAGAAAATTGCTGCCGATTCGGAAGGCTTTTCTGGACTGCCGGGGAATAAGTATCCCCATCTTTTCGCCTTCTACGCATTTCCGTTGCCTGGCCACAAACCGGAGGAAATGGCCGAGGCAATTCACGTCGAAATCGAGAAGATTAAGAAAGAAGACATCAGCGACGAGGAACTAAAGATGATCAAAACGCGTGCCAAGGCGAACCTCATTCGCAGCCTGGGCAGTAACGAAGGGTTAGCTTCGAGTCTGGCTTTATATCAGACCCGTTACGATGATTGGCGCGAACTTTTTCGCTCGGTCGACCGCATCGATAAAGTCAGCAAAGCTGACATTCGCCGTGTGGCCAGCCAAACTTTCGTTCCTACGAACCGCACCGTCGGAATTATCGAAACCAAGAATCCGGCATCCCAACAGGGAGGTGCGCAATGAGAATTCATCGCTCGTGCATCCTCGTGATGGTAATTCTGGCGGCGCTGCTTCCGCATGCCGCGGGCCAAGCTGCCGACTGGCAACAGATCCCAATTCCGTCGTTGCCCGCGTTTCATCCTCATGAACCCAAACGCATTGAATTGCCAAATGGCATGGTGGTGTTTCTGCAAGAGGATCATGAACTGCCGATCATTGACGGCACCGCGCGCATCCGCGGCGGCTCCCGGTCGGAACCGGCGAACAAAGTCGGATTGGTGGATATTTACGGCGAAGTGTGGCGCACCGGGGGGACCAAAAACCAAACAGGCGATAAACTCGATGACTACCTCGAAATTCGCGCCGCTAAAGTCGAAACCAACGGCGGCATTGATTCGACCACAATTACCTGGTCCTGCCTGAAGGGTGACTTCGACGATGTGTTCAAGGCATTCAAGGACGTCTTGCGCGAACCGGAATTCCGCGCCGACAAACTCGATCTAGCACAAAAAGAGATGTACGATTCCATCTCGCGCCGCAACGACGATGTCAGTCAGATCGCGGCCCGCGAGTCCACGAAACTGGCATATGGCGCGGACAATCTCTACGCCCGCGAGCCGCAGTATGCCACCGTAGCAGCCGTCACCCGGCAAGACCTGGTCGATTGGCATCACAGCCACGTACATCCCAATAACATTATTTTAGGGATCGTCGGCGACTTCGATTCTGTCGCCATGGAAGCCAAGCTCCGCCAGGCATTCGGCGACTGGCCAAAGGGACCGCCGGTTAAAGAGCCGGAAATCGAATTTCGTCCGGCGAAACCCGGCTATTATCTGATTCCGAAAGAAGACGTGAACCAGAGTTCCATTCGAATGACGGAACTGGGCATCCGGCGCGACAATCCTGATTATTACGCGGCTCAGGTTTTCAATGAGGCGTTCGGCGGCGGCTTCTCCTCGAGGCTGTTCAAAAGCATCCGTACCGCCCAGGGGCTCGCATACGGCGTCGGCGCTGGGATTGGGGCCGCTTTCGACCACTCTGGAATCGTACGCGTTTCCATGAGTACAAAGAGCGGAACCACTGTCGAATCTATTCAGGCACTGTATAAAGAGATCGACGGTCTGCAGACAAATCCAATTTCGGATGACGAGATCAAGCGCGCCAAAGATGCCATCTTAAACTCATTCGTTTTCAATTTTGATTCACCGGAGAAAGTTCTCCGCGAACGAATGGCCTACGAGTTTTACGGGTATCCCGCGGATTTTCTGGAACGCTATCGGGCGGGAATTGAAAAAGTCGGGAGGGAAGATGTTGCTCGCACCGCGGCGAAATACCTCCACAAGGACAAACTCGCAGTGCTGGTAATCGGCAACACTGCTGACTTCGATAAGCCCTTGGCTTCGCTCGGTCCAGTAACGCAGCTGGATATCAGCATCCCGCCACCCCCGGGCGAGAGTCCGAACAAGTCTTCGGCGTCGAGTCCCTAAGAAGGACTCAGCAAAGTAAGGATGGGTCGACGCAGAACCGGCTTAGAGCACCCTGTTCCTCCAAACGGGCGAGACGCTCGTCCTCCATTAATCTTTAAATAGGCGTTGACTTCGTCTGTCCGCAAATTTATTCTATTAGCGAACAAAAGGCGAAAATAATCGTGGCTTCCCTGCCCATCTTCCCCGACTCCAAAGCAAAGCTTGTCGGCATCGCTCGCCTGGCTTCGGAAGGCGAAACTCTCCGTCAAGGGCATGAAGTCGAATATTTCACGCTGCCCGTCCGCTCCCTGCTCAATCGCTGCACCGGTTCACGTATGCCTTTCACCTGGACCATCAATCCTTATCGGGGCTGCGAGTTCGCCTGCAAATACTGCTATGCCCGCTACACCCACGAATTCATGGAGCTGAGAGAGGGCGTCGACTTTGAACAGAAAATCTTCGTGAAGCAGCATGCCGCGGATTTGCTCCGGCAAGAACTCCGCCAGGTCAAAGCGGGGGAAGACATCGCGATAGGTACAGCTACCGATCCCTATCAACCGGCGGAGCGGCGTTTTGAAGTCACACGGGCAATCCTCGAGGAAGTGGCGCGGCATCGAGGTCTTGAAATCGGTATCGTGACCAAATCCAATCTCGTGTTGCGGGACGTCGAGGTATTTCAGCAGGTCGCGAAAAACAATCGCTTATTCGTGAACATAACCATAACTACTCTGAATGTTGACCTGGCAAGACTTCTGGAACCCCGCGCACCCCGACCGGATCTTCGGTTAGAGGCGATGGAGAAGTTAAATCAAGCAGGCATCGCGGCCGGAGTCATCTGCGCGCCCGTACTTCCAGGCATCACCGATTCTCCACGCGACTTGGAGGCGCTGGTCCGAGCTACAGCCCAGGCGGGAGGGAAACATGTTTATGCCAATCCCCTTTTTCTCAAGCCTTGTTCTTTGGCTGTATTCATGCCGTTTCTCGAAAAGGAGTTCCCCCAACTAGTCGAAAGCTACAGGCAACGCTATAAAGACCGCGCTTTCCTTCCGGCCTCGTACCGCCAGCGTCTATCTGAGCTAATGAAGCGATTACGCGAGAAGCATGGCATCCCGAGCACTTACGACCGCTATAGCCCCAACACTCATCTCCACGCTGCGGCAGAGAACGAACAGATGAAACTATTCTGATCATGAGGAAGCTGGAACGCCGTTCTCTTCGGATCAAGCCGGTAATCACCTGCCTTCCAGAAAACGGAATTCGGATTGACGAAATTTGTCAACTTTCGCAGACAGAATTCCCCAACCTGACTTGGTCCCCAAACGTTAATTCTTTGACGCATTGCAATGGCAGGAGTTAATCGGAAGTGACTTTCAGTCCCGGCTTGGGATACGCTTGGCTGCTGAATTGCCTTCAATCTAGCGTCGGGTTACGAAGACAGCCGCGCCCGTCCAGGGAGATTTTATGAAAATGAGAAAACCGAAGGGCTTTTCACTGATTGAATTGCTTATCGTGGTAGCGATTATCCTGATCATCGCGGCGATCGCCATTCCGAACCTGTTGCGCGCGCGTATTTCGGCTAATGAGTCGTCCGCCGCCAGCTCGGTTCGTACCATCAACACGGCCCAGGTTAGCTTTTATTCGACCTACCCGACACATGGCTACTCAACGCCTGGCGCAGCCGGCTTGCTGGCACTTGGTCCCGGAGCTGTGACAGGCTGTCCGGCGGGTGGCCCGCTGGTGACTGCGGCTTGCTTGCTTGACTGGAACCTGTCGAACGCCGCCACTATAGCCAGTGCCAAGAGTGGCTACTATTTCGGTCTGGGCAGCACCTCGGCCGGCGTGCCCTACACGAGTTACACCGTCGGCGGCTCACCCGCCTCGTTCAATCAGACGGGTGTGCGTGGCTTTTGCTCTAACGAAGATGGCGTAATCCACTACAACGCGTCATGGAATGCCGCTCCGGAAACAACGTGGGCAACTTGCAGCAGTGCCGCGTGGCCATCGCTGCAATAGTTCGACTATGGCGAAGTACCTGGGGGAGGGTACAAGCCGGGAGCAACGGAGAAATCCGTTGCTCCTTTTTGTTTTTGCCGCTAATAACTGGGGCCGAAAAACCGGGAAAATCACGATTTCGAGATCGCCACGGAAATGACACAACTTGTCAGCCAGCCGACAAAATCTGCTAAACCTACCACCTCTACGTCCGGCCCTATGGTTACGGAAGATGGCCTAACCTTTGAAAACAAACCACGCGCGGCCGTCTGCACTGGATACTATAGTAACTTCTGCCTCTGGCCGCTAAAATGCGAACATAATCGGCAATTGGGTCTACTGAAGACCACATCTGATAAACGGAGAGAAGGGACACACATGCGGAAACAAAAGGGTTTTTCACTGATTGAGTTGCTTATCGTGGTGGCGATCATTTTGATCATCGCTGCTATCGCGATTCCGAACTTGCTGCGCGCGCGTATCTCGGCCAACGAGTCGTCTGCCGCCAGCTCGATTCGTACCATCAACACGGCTGAAGTTAGCTTCTATTCCACCTATCCGGCACAGGGTTATTCGACGCCTGGCGCGGCTGGCTTGCTGGCGCTTGGGCCGGGAGCCGTCACTGGTTGCCCCGCTGGTGGTCCTCTGGTCACTGCAGCTTGCTTGATTGACTGGAACCTGTCCAACGCCGCTACCATCGCCAATGCGAAGAGCGGTTTCTACTTCGGACTGGGCAGCACCTCTGCTGGCGTGCCGTACCTGAGCTACACGGTCGGCGGATCAGCCGCTGCGTTCAACCAGACTGGTGTACGCGGCTTCTGCTCGAACGAAGATGGCGTCATCCACTACAACGCGTCCTGGAACGCTGCCCCACAAACCACTTGGGCGACTTGCGTCAGCGGTGCATGGCCACAACTGCAGTAGTTTGAATTTGGCGAAGTACCTGGGGGAGGGTACAAGCCAGGGAGCAACGGAGAAATCCGTTGCTCCTTTGTTTTTTGTACCTGGTTCCTCTGTTCTGCCGAAGTTACACTTTTAATCACTTACCGCCGGGCCGGTTACTTTAGGCACTCCCGAAAAGAATCCATAGCGTGATGTCTCCGGCAACCGGTGCATAATCAGTATGTCGCCCAGGGCGATTGGTGCGAGCGGTTTGCGGGAGGAATCAACCAGGATGGCGTGGGAAACGTGGGAACTATCGAGCCCAGAGCGCAAGTTGCTTTTGGTGACTGGCAGCGGCCTATGGCTCGGTCTCTTTCTTCTGGCTGCGCATTCGCTCGATCTGACCGTGCCCTATCTGCCCCTAGCCATTGCCGGAGGGTTCATCTTTTACCTTCGCAGCTCTCCTAGAGTCACGGAGCAAGTCGTTTGGGTTTTGCTGTCAGTGGGCTTTGCCGCGATCGTGCATTTTCCGCCTGGGCACAATTGGATTAACGCCGGGTCCGCCATGCTTGCTTTGTTCGGGCTGGGAGCGTTCCTGTTGCTTGGATTGCGATGGCTCTGGTCAGGATCGCTTGAGCGGCGAAAAACCTACGCCATGCTGGCTCCAGCAGCATCATTGGTTTTCTTCGTCCTTTTCGCGCAACGAGCGTTGAACCTGGCGAATCTTCTGTATCCGAAGACCTTTGATCTCAGCTTGTATGTGTTCGACGGTTCTTTTGGTTTTCAGCCCAGCTTTCTAATGGGCAGAGCGATGGCTGTATCGGCTGCCTTGAGAATCCCGGCTCTCCTGGTTTACACCTCGCTGCCCTTCGTCATGGCTTTGATCTACGCCTTACGAATGCCCAAGGGAACCGAGAAACCCACGTGGGATATCATCACGTTGTTTATGCTGGCGGGAATCGGGGGCTGGGCGCTATACAACCTGCTTCCGGCAAGCGGCCCGGCTTACGTCTTCAGGGCAGACTTTCCCTGGAATTCTCTGCCATATTCGATGCTTCGCAGGCTGGCTCTGGATCGAATCCCCGTAAATCCTGATGTGCCTCGAAATGCGATTCCGTCGCTGCACATGGCGTGGGTTGTGCTGCTATTTTGGAATACCAAAGGCCTTTCGCGAGCGCTCCGTATCTTCATGGCTGTTTATCTGGCGTTAACCGTAGTCTCCACGCTTGGAAGCGGCGAACACTATTTTGTTGATCTGATAGCGGGTGTTCCGTTCGCGCTGTTCGTCCAGGCGGTGGTTTGGTCGGGCCGCAAACCGAACCTTAGCGTTCGGGCAACTGCTGCAGCCTCAGGGCTTGGGCTAACCCTCGCGTGGATGCTGCTGGTGCGATTTGGCGCCAAGTGGATGCTGATCTCACCCATCCTCCCTTGGGCGCTCCTAATCGCGACCTGCTTGACTGTTTGGAGGATCAGGGCCCGGTCAGGCTCGAAGGCTGCTGCGACTGGCGATGCAGTTCCTCCACCAGCGCTAGCGTTTGGGGCGCACGGTTAATTTGCGCCCACCACGAAAAGACAATTCTGGCGTTTTTACTTTCGTAATCTAACAAAACCGCCGCAACTGTCGCTGTTGCGCAGATTTTGCATATAATTTTCTTATAAAGGAGGGTAACCCGGTTCCCCTGCAATGACCGCAATTGACATCGTTGGCCTGGCAAAAACCTACAGCGTCGGCTTCTGGCGCAAGAAGCCGAAGTGTGCACTAAAACCACTGCACCTCCGCATAGAAGAGGGAGAGATTTTCGGGTTTCTCGGTCCGAATGGAGCAGGAAAGACGACCACGCTCAAAATGCTTATGGGTTTGGTCTATCCAACCGCAGGGTCGGCAAAGATCCTCGGAATGGAAATAAATGATCCGCGAATGAAGGCACAGATCGGCTTTCTCCCCGAGCAGCCGTATTTTTACGATTACCTGACAGCGGGTGAACTGCTCAACTATTACGGCCAACTCTCGGGAGTTTCCGCGGGAGAGCGCCAGCGCAAGGTCCGCGAGGTTCTCACCCGAGTGGGTTTGCCTGATGTGATGCGAGTGCAATTGCGCAAATTTTCTAAGGGCATGCTACAACGGGTGGGCATTGCGCAGGCAATTTTGCACGACCCCAGAGTGGTTTTCTTTGACGAACCTATGTCGGGACTCGATCCCATGGGCCGCCGTGAAGTTCGCGATCTAATGGAAGAATTGAAGCAAGAGGGCAAAACCGTTTTCTTCTCTACGCATATTCTGTCTGACGCCGAGGCGTTGTGCGATCGCGTGGCCATCATTCATTTGGGCGAACTGCGAAGCGTAGGCGCAGTCGCCGACCTCACTGCGAACATCGAAGGAAAAATCGAACTCGTCTGGCATGGGAACACGATACCCTCCGCGATGAAGGCCTTGGGTGCAGATTGTCACGTGACCGGCGACACCGTGCGCGCCGTGCTTCTCGAAGGCAACCAGGACGCCGCCCTTGAAGCATTGCGCCGCGAACAATTGCGGGTCATCTCCCTGATTCCCGTGCGTACTTCGCTCGAGGAGTACTTTGTGCGCAAACTGCAACCCTCTACAGCGGTTGCCGGGGTGACAAGATGAGCGATCGTATTGGTTACATCGCTGCGAATACGTTCCGGGAAGCAGTCCGCGATCGCGTTCTTTATAACCTCATCGCATTCGCTTTGCTGATGTCAGGAGCGGCAATCCTGGTGGGGCAGATTTCCATTGGCATCGAGCGCCTGGTGGTGATCAACCTTGGCCTCACCGCGGTTTCATTGTTTGGCGTAGTAATCGCGATTTTTATTGGCATCGGACTGGTCTCGAAAGAAATCGACAAGCGAACGCTTTATACAGTGCTGTCGCGGCCTGTACAGCGTTGGGAATTTATTGTGGGTAAGTTCTTCGGCTTGGCTGGCACGCTGGTGGTGAACGCATCTTTTATGGCGTTGGGGGTGTTTGCGGCGTTGTATTACGTTTCTCACCGCTTCAAGATTTCGGATGGTTGGGTG
>DASYOD010000094.1:0-16442 GCA_036008085.1 Terriglobales bacterium | reverse complement strand
GATTGGGCCGACCTTCAGTGGGTTGGAGGAAGCCAAAGCTGACGTGGTCGGAATGTTTGGCATGAAGTGGCTCGTCGACCATGATGTTCTTCCAAAGAACAAGCTCGAAGAGTTTTACGCGTCGTACGTGGCAGGAATTTTTCGCACCGTGCGCTTTGGTATCGCCGAGGCGCACAGCCAGGCGGAAATGATGGAGTTCAATTATCTCTCCGAGCGAGGGGCAATCAGGCGAGCGTCCTCGGGGCGGTATGAAATCGACTATGGTCGCATGCCACCTGCGATCAGCGACCTTGCGAAAGAGTTATTGGAAATAGAAGCGACCGGCGACCGTGCGCGGGCCGAAAACTGGTTCAAGAAATACAACGTAATGCCGGCTGAGCTGCAAGCCTCCTTGAAGTCGGCTGCCAGTGTGCCTGTGGATATTGCTCCGGTTTTTTCTTTTAAGTACCGCTTCTAGCTACAACCTGATAGCTACTGGCTGAGAACGGCAGCCTCGCGAGGGATTGTTTTTCCCGTGGGAGTATCAAGCCAGAAGCTAGCAGCTAGAAGCTGCGTTGGGAGAGAAATGGCACACAACGACTGGCCCCGCATAGCTGTTGTGGGTGCGGGCGCCGTGGGATGTTACTTCGGGGGAATGTTGGCGAGGGCCGGGGCTCCGGTCACGCTTATCGGCCGTGCGCCACACGTTGAAGCAATAAATCGCGACGGCCTTTTTATCGACAGCATTCATTTTAAGGAAAATGTTTCGGTTTCGGCCTCTACCGAACTGGAAGCGGTTCGTGATGCGCAATTCGTTCTTTTCTCAGTGAAGACGGTAGACACGGAAAACGTCGCGAAACTGCTTGCTCCCTACCTTGCACCGGAAACCATCGTAGTCTCGTTTCAGAACGGAGTCGACAACGTCGAGCGAATCGATTTCGCCGCAGGAATTCAAGCTATTCCTGCGGTAGTCTACATCGCCGTCGAGATGGTTGGATTAGGGCGGGTCAAACATTCAGGGCGCGGCGACGTCATAGTCGGAGATCCGTCGCCCAACCACGGTGCAAGTGAATCGGATCTCGCCAAAATCGCAACGACCTTCATGCGAGCCGACGTCCCCTGTCGTATTTCCGAAAACATCACGGCCGAATTGTGGGAAAAACTGATTATGAATTGTGCCTACAATGCGCTCTCTGCGCTCTCTCGTTCGAGGTACGGACGCATCGCGCGCGACTCCGGCACAGTGGAAGTGATGAAGCGCGTGGTCAATGAAGCTGCAGCCGTGGGCAATGCGGCTGGAGTCAAACTCTCAGCGGAAAAAATGTTCGCAGCGGTTCTGAAGCTGGGTGCGGAAGCGATGCCGGAGGCTGTCTCTTCTACCGCGCAAGACATTGCGCGCGGAAAGCCCACGGAGATTGATTCGCTGAACGGCTTTCTGGTGCGCAGAGGCGCTGAGTTGGTCGTGCCCACGCCCGTCAATGAAACCCTATACAGTCTGGTGAAACTGTTGGAACGCCCGGCTTCTACGCGGTAGAAGCCGTCAGTATGTCCGGGGAAGGCGACCGA
Source organism: Terriglobales bacterium (assembly GCA_036008085.1). Classification (GTDB taxonomy): domain Bacteria; phylum Acidobacteriota; class Terriglobia; order Terriglobales; family Acidobacteriaceae; genus JABDBE01. The sequence goes on along the minus strand of DASYOD010000094.1, from coordinate 14,897 downwards.
TTCGTGAGAGGACTATTTTAGAGATGCATCATCTAATTACTGTCGAGAGAAAACGGTTTGTCAAAATATGAATTGGGTGCAATAAATATCCGTGACGACGGATAGTCGAAGGTGACGGTGAAGCGACGTAGTACCTCACTGCCAATGAGCTTGCTTGTCGCTTTGGTCGCGCCGCAACAACTCACGATGGGAGCAGCCAGTGTATAGCGTCCCAGGTGGAACGATGTGGCTTGCGCTGTCGCTCCTGACACAGACGTCCCAAGACCTACGCCACTTTCGCTGGAGACGCGCGATTGAAGTTTCATGACGATCGGATGGTCAACCGCGTCACTGGAGCCGCTATCGATCAGGAAGCTATCCTGTACGGCGACGGGTCCGGGCAGCACAAGTTCTGCCTTCACAAACGGCCATTTGTCACGAATCTCGATAGGCAGCATCTGCGCGGTGCTGGCGGGGCGAAAGGCGTCCGGCGCCGTTAATGTCAGGCTTCGGGAGTCGTAATCCACTGTCACCACAAATCGGCTGAAGAGTTCGTATCCGAGTATTCCATCTACTTTCACGCCGAGACTGGCTTCAAGCGGCTGCAGGTCGGCGGTCGAGAATTCGTATCCTTTGCTTTCGATGCCCGGCAGGGCGAGGTTTACTTCGTGAATGAATTCGACCGGAATGCGCCCGGCTCCGGCGCCTTGTAAGGAACCTTTGCCGCTTGTCTTCAGGCCAAGATCTGCGGCGAGACGACGGTCAATCAGCATTCTCGCTGAGCCGCTGTCGAGGACGAAGGACAGCAGCCTCGATCCGTCGACGCGGACAGGCACAAAAATCATGCCTTTGCGCCAGTCGAAAACAAAAGTAGTCGCCTTGCGGTCACTCGTAAAGTGAGTTTCGCCGGCCCCGTCTGATAGCTGTGAATGCAACGCGACAGGAGGTACCGTCAGCGCAATGATTGACAAGATGAGTGTGTGGACCGGGCGAAGGTTCATGACGTCCCGCCTACTTTAGCGCAGTACCGCACCGCGGGCTACGCTGCAAAATCCACGCGGGATTCCTGCGGAATGATTCCTGCCTTGTGCCCCATATCGAGGAGCCGGCGGACGGCTTCGCGGCCATCAGCACCATAATCAAGGGTGCGTTCGTTGACGTACATGCCGACAAACTTGTCAGCGAGTTGAGGGTCGAGGTCGCGCGCGAACTGCATCGCATAAGCCAGCGCTTCTTCGCGGTGATCGAGCGCATATTGAATGCTCTCGCGCAGCGCGTTTGCCACGCTGGACATCAACTCCGGACCCAGGCTGCGGCGAATAGCATTACCTCCCAGGGGCAGCGGCAGTCCGGTGACTTTTTGCCACCATTTGCCGAGATCGACAATGCGGTGCAGTCCGGACTTGTCATACGTCAACTGGCCTTCGTGAATGATGAGGCCGGCTTCCTGCCTGCCGTCCAGCACCTGCGGAATAATCTGATCAAACGGAACGACGTCCGTCTCGATTCCAGGCGCGAACAGTTTCAAAACTAAGTAGGCAGTAGTCAGTGTTCCAGGCACGGCAATTCGTTTGTGCTTGATGTCCGTGACCGAATACGCGCGCGGCGCCACGACCATGGGGCCGTAGCCGTCTCCCACACTGCCGCCGCTAGGCAGCAACGCGTAATGGTCCTGAATGTAGGGATAGGCGTGAAAAGAAATGGCGGTCACGTCGTAGACGCCTTCCATGGCTTTCCGGTTCAGGGTCTCAATGTCACAAAGAGTGTGAGTAAAACGCAGTCCGGGCACGCGAACCTTGTTGGTGGCCAATCCATAAAACATGAAAGCATCGTCTGAATCAGGACTATGAGCGACTGTGATTTCGCGTTTGCCTTCGAGAATGGACGTCGGTGAGTGCTCGGACGCGGCTGCGGGAAAATTCATGGTTGAACCTTATGGAAACGCTGCCAGCCGCTGGCCAATGCCGCGGCCGACATAATTTTCAGAATTTCAGCAAACACAAACCAGTAGAGGCCGAAGCGAATTGCCGCAGCGAAAGAATGGGTAAGAATTGCCAGCCAGGAAAGACCGCACACGAATAAACACACCTCGGCCAGAACGCAGGCTACGGCGGCACGGGCAAAACTCTTTTTTGCCGCGCCCAGTTTCGAACCTAAGAAATTTGTTTCGAAGATCCACCCCGCAATGCCGGCTACAAGCGGGTAAGCCAGCAAGAAGCCGCCAGTAGGACCGAGCAATTGAGCCAAACCGCCGGGTCCAGTCGGACTGAACACGGGTAAACCAACGAGGCCTTCAGCCAGATAAAGCGCCAAGGCCGCGAAGCCGCGACGGCTGCCTAGAGCGAGTCCCACCAGCAGTACGCCGAAGTTTTGCAGAGTCAACGGAACCGGAGTGAACGGCAGAGGCAATACTATGCGAGCGCATAGAGCAACAAACAAACTCGCTCCGATTACGAGGGCAATTCGGCCTGCGCCATCCAGAATGCGATCTTGGGTACCGAGAATTTGGGTAGCTGGTCTAGCCATCGCTGCGGTTCTCCAATCTCTTGCGGTAGAAACTATGCTAGAGCCCGTCCACTTCGTGATGCACGCTTTTTCGCATCGCGGCCGACGCTTTCAGATGACGGCGCACGCGCAGATAAGCTGCGATTCCCGCCCACAGCACGGCTCCCCCGCTGCAAGCCAGAATCAGAAATAACCATATCATCCGCACGATGCCTTAGGATAGCAAAACGCTGCGAGGCGTGCCGACGGTGATGAGATCACTTTTTGCGCGTCAACTCCCAGGCTTTGGCATATTTCCACGAGACGTAGCCGGAATGATAGAGATGGAGGAGCAAGCCCTCGCGTCCGTCAAGGAAACCGAGCCGAAAAAAATAGTTGTAAATAAAAGTCAGCGCAGGCCGAATTACGATATCCGTAAAGCTAAAACTGCGTCTGCCTTGTGCTACTGCAACCTCGGCGCCCATTGATGAATAGCTGTTCATGTGATCAATGTAGCCGCGGAGGGTGGGATAGGCATGGTGCAGAAGCGCATGGGAGAATCTACTCGTCGGGCCGGACACTTTCATCGTGGGATGCGCGCCATATTCTTCAAACTGGCCTGCCCCACGACGCACTAGACGCAGTTTGGGGTCAGGATAAAAGCCACCGTGCCGAATCCAGCGGCCAAGAAAAAAATTCTTGCGGGGAATCCAGAAGCCTCTCGTCGTCGAATCAGTTTGCAGCGCAACCTCTATCTCCGGAGCCAGTCCCGGCTCCAGGGTTTCATCCGCATCCAGTTGCAGAACCCAATCCATTGAAGCCCTGTCCATCGCGGAATTCTTCTGTGCAGCGAAACCCTTCCACGTCTCGACAAAAACTTTCGCGCCGTAAGATTGCGCGATCTCGACTGTGCGATCGGTTGAGCCTGAGTCCACCACGATGATTTCGCCTTTGCCATCGCGCACCAGGGGCATCACGCTTTCCAGGGTGGGAGGCAGGTTGCGCTCTTCGTTGTACGTAATCAAAACTACCGACAGCGTCACGCGTGGAAGAATACATCGGAGTTTAAGGAACGCGAAAGTAGCAACTGTTCGACTCTGCGTTGGAATCAAGTCGAGCAGGGTCGAACAATGCGCTAATCAATAACCCGGCGGCTGGGGTTGGGACGGCGCTCCTGGCTGAACCTCCGTACGAGGCGCGACGTAGGGAACATCGGGCATGTGAGTAACTTCGCCTCGTTCCGCATCGGCCATAACGATTCCGGAATGATCGAGCAGAAGGCCGGTAGCGCGATCCAATTCGACCCGCGCTTTTTCGTAAGCCGCCTTCGCCGAAACCAGATTCGATTCCGCGGTAGTTAAACCAGACTCATCTTGTAGCACGGCTGTGGGATTTGAAACTCCCGCCGAGAGCTTCTGCTGTTCAGCGTGCAGCGTTTCGTTTGCAAAATCAACCGCGGCTTGGGCAGCTTGTACACTGGCTCGATTCTGTTGCAGTGCGAACTGCGCATTGCGGACCTCAATACGAACCTGATTCGAGAGTTGTTGCAACCGGACCTGTGCTTGTCGATATTCCAACTCAGCGCGCACCTGGTCTGCCTGACCCTGCCGATTTCGAATCGGAATATTGAGCGTGAGACCAACCCCCTTATCAGGCGCGGCGCCATTGAAGAGCTGGCTTAGAGTGCTGGCAGTACTGACAGGGCCGCCATTGGTGAACGGCGGAGCAGCTTTCGCGGGCGAAAAGCAGAGATTACTGGTTTGCGGGGGAGGTGGGCAAGCGGGTACAAGCGGGTTCACATCTCCGCCAATACCTGAACCGCCGTAATACGCGAACAGAGCGAGAGTCGGAAGCATGGCATTACGGACAGCCTTGTTGTTGAGTTCGCGGGTGCTTAAGTCGATTCTTGACTCGGCCAATTCGGCGCGATGGCCGAGCGCGTCATTGATCAGATCCTGCATCGGTACAACAGGTTCCTGCTGGGGCAACTGCATGGTGGAGGTGGGGATCACATCGGCTCCGCCCAGGGCGGGGTCTTCAAGCGTTTTACTCAGCGCGTTCTTCATCAGCAATTCCTGCAGCTCAAGGTTGGTTTGCGCGAGGATCAAGGCCTGTTGATCAGTGGCTACGGTGGCTTGTGCGCTCACGACCTGGATCGGAGGCAACGTTCCGAATTGTACCTGCTGTTTATTATCGGCGAGCGTTCTCTGCGCGAAAGTCAGTGCTTCCTGCTGGACGCGAACGTTCTCGTAGGCATAGACCAGATCCCAATACAAGTTTTCGATCTGATCCACCGTCGTGATGATTTGCAGGCGGAACGCGACATCGGAAATCTCGCGGTTATTTTTGGCAATCCGGATGAAGCGCGTGTTAGCCACAAAACCAAAACCCTGCAGCAAGTTTTGCGTGAGCCGGAATTGCAAACCAGAATTAATGCTGGGAGTGTATTCACTGGTTGGGAGGTTCGTCGTCACATGCGTGTTATTAAATCCTACCGCCAAGTTTGTGCCCCAATGAAAACCCTGGAGGTAGCTGAAATCGACCGTTCCGGTGTTGGTATTGGTGATGGGAATTGGGGCGAAGATGCTGGTAGATTGGACGAAGTTCCGGTCCATCTGAAGTGTGCCGCTGACGACCGGGTCGAAACTGGTTAAAGGTGAGCCAATGCCCAGCGTCGAGCTGACCAAACCGTTCGTGCCGGTACCAATGCCGCCCGCAGCAACACTAGTCCCGCCAGTCCCGGAGCCGACATTTCCGCTAAGCCCGCCGACGCCGCCTCCGGGCGTGTTTTGCACCACCCCGGTATTCACGCCGAGAATGTTAGCGCCCGCATCGGCGCGCAGGATGTCCGTGTCTGCGATATTCAGGTTGTAACGCGCGAGCACGAGATCGAGATTGTTTTCGAGCGCGAGTGCAACCGCGTCATTCATCGACAGCATGATTTTGCCGTCATGCATCAACTGTTGAATACGGTCGGTGTTGTTCAGGTTCGGCGGCGGCACAAACCTCGGTTTGTAAGCAGCGATGACATTAGGAAACGGCGACTGTGGTTTTGAATAGTCCACCGTGACGTAATGTTGCGGTTGAACCGCCGCCGCGGGCATCGGCTGTGGCGTTTGGGGTAACGCCGTTGGCGTGTTTTGCGCCCATGCGTTTAGCGATAAAACCGCGGCGGATGCAATGATGATGATCCGCCACATGGCAGGACTTGAGCGAGGCAAAAGCATTTCCATTCTCCTGGCGTGAAAAGTTATCGATGAGTATTGCGCGCTTCTCAATATCGAGATTTGATGCGTCCGAATTTTAGCGGACACACCAGAGTAGCTTCCGCGACCGCGAAATATGTTGGCAGTAATTGTAAAGAATTATAAAGTCGCGAAAATAGCGAGTGGCGCGCCCTTTTGACTTGACGGCGATCAACAACAATGATGAACGGATCCCAGCAGCAACATCTACTGCTGAGGCTGTGGCTGCTGCTGAGGTGCCTGCATAATTGAGTTCACGTCTTTACGGGGTGCGACATACGGTACATTCGGCATGTGTGTGACTTCACCCCGCTCGGCGTCGGACATAACAATTCCAGCGTGGTCCAACAACAACCCAGTAGCTCGATCCAGCTCGACGCGCGACTTCTCATAGGCCGCCATCGCCGAGACCAGGTTGGATTCATTGGTTGCCAGGACAGATTGGTTCTGCAAGACCAGCGTGCTGGTCGAGGCGCCAAGGTTCAACTTTTTCTGTTCTGCGTCCAGCGACTGACGGCCGAGCGTCACCGCAGCCTGCGCGGCCGCGACGGCTGCGCGGTTTTGCTGCAATGTGAACTGTGCATTGCGAACTTCGATGCGAATCTGATTTTCGATCTGTTGTTCACGCATCTGCGCTTGACGGTATTCCAGCTGTGCGCGAACTTGCAAAGCGTCGGCGTTGCGGTTGCGAATTGGAATGTTCAGTGTCAGGCCGACGCCCTTGTCAGGTGCGGTGGAATTGACCAATTGATTCAATGCGCTGGTATAACCAACTGGCGAAACAGGGGGAATCACGGTAGCACCGCCAGGGGGGTTGGTGATGGTGGTATTGAAACCCGAGCAGAACCCTTCTGCCTGCTCTGCGGGGGGTTGATTCGCGCAGAGGTTGGCAGGGTTTTGCGAACCTGCCAGCCCGGAGCCGCCATAATACGCAAAGAGATCGAGAGTGGGCAGCATCGCATTGCGAATCGCTTTGTTATTTATTTGACGGTTGCTCAAATCAATTCTTGACTCGGCCAATTCGGGCCGATGACCAAGGGCGTCATTCACCAAATCTTGGACAGGCGTAATCGGTTCTTGTTCCGGCAAGGCAATGGTCGAGGTTGGAATGACGTCGGCATCGGCGAGTACCGGATCCACTAACGTCCGGCTGAGAGCGTTCTTCATCAGCAGTTGTTGTAACTGGAGGTTGTTCTGAGCCTGTATCAGTTGCTGCTGGTCGGAGGAAACCGTGCTCTCGGCGCGAACCACTTCAATCGGAGCCAGGCTGCCGATCTGCACTTGCTTCTGGGTGTCGGATAGGGTTTTCTGCGCGAAGGCCAGCGACTCCTGCTGTACTCTTACGTTCTCGTAGGCGAACACCAGGTCCCAATACATGTTCTCGATCTGATCGACCGTGGCAATAATCTGCAGCCGGAAGGCGACGTCAGAGATTTCACGGTTGTTCTTGGTCAAGCGGATCAAACGGGTATTCGGAAGAAAACCGAAGCCTTGCAGCAGATGCTGCGTGAGCCGGAACTGGAAAGCGGGGCTAATCTGTGGACTATAAGTATTGAACACGTTGTTGGTCGTGATCCGTGAGTTGGTGAATCCTACCGACATGTTGGTGCCCCATTGGAAGCCTTGTCCGTAGGAGACATTGTACGTTCCTGTATTCTGCGCCACGGTAGGTGCCCCAGTGAACACGTTGCTGGAGATGATACTGTTGTGGTCCTCTTGAAAAGTACCGGTGATTATGGGGTCGAAACTCGTGATCAGTGTACCCAGGCCAAGGGTGGAGCTTACCAATCCATTAGTGCCAGCGCCGATCCCGCCGGGAGCCGGCGCGGTACCGCCCGTGCCCGACCCGACGGTTCCTCCAAGTCCGCCGACACCGCCGCCCTGAGTGTTTTGCACCACTCCGAAATTGACTCCAAGGAAAGTGTTGGCGCCGGATTTCGCACGCAAAATATCTGTGTCGGCAATATTCAAGTTGTAGCGCGCAATACCAATGTCGAGATTATTCTCCAGCGCCAGCGCAACCGCATCATCGATCGAAAGCAAGATCTTTCCGTCACGAAAAAGCTGATTAATGCGCGATGTATTGCTTAGATTCGGCGGCGGAACCTGTTGGGGCGTATAGGGCCGAATCATATTGGGGAACGCGGAAACCGGCTTGGAATAGTCTTTCATTACAAACTGCTGCGGTGCTGCGGTCTGCACCGCTCTGGGCTCAGCCCCGGACAACGAGGGAGGCGGGGCTGGTTGGGTTGAGTCCTGCGCCCAACCGCCAACAGCTATCACACAGATGAGAACCATTACCGCAGTCAACCCGCGGGCGGACTTCAAAGCCGACAAAGACATTCGCGTATCTCCATGAATAAGAGCTGGTCGTAATGACGACAAGGCTTTTCTAATTCAACTGTTATTACGCAAAACACTCTGCCCTGGTTTCATTTTTGTGTTGCCTTTATGTTTTGTGGGCAAGGCGTCGCATTTCGTGCTAAACCGCTGCGTGGAATGAAATAGTATAGCTGACGCACGATCCGCGACTCAGGCGCGGACCGTCAGGCTGCACCCACTTTGCTAATTCTTGGAAACTGTTTCGTTCAGAGTTGAGGAGCAAGCTGCGGGCAATCCTCATGCGTAATATCAGGCTCCTTCTTTCATATGACGGCTCGGAGTTTTCTGGATGGCAGGTACAGCCTGACGCGCCGACCATCCAGGCCACTCTGGCCTCGGCTATTGGACGAGTCACAGGCGAAAAGGTTTTGCCGCAAGGTTCGGGCCGAACCGACGCCGGGGTTCATGCCCTCGGTCAGGTTGCCACATTTCCTACTGAATCACCGATTCCAGCGGCGAATTTGGTGAAAGCGTTGAACGACATTCTACCTCCATCGATTCGGGTGTTCGAAGCGTGTGAAGCTGCGGCGGAATTTCATGCCCGCAAGTCCGCGCATGCGAAAACTTACCGGTACCGAATGTATCGGGATCCCATCTGTCCGCCTTTTTTGGCGCGCTATGTATGGCATTATCCTTTCCCGCTCGACGAAAGTTCCATGCAACGAGCGGCAAATTTAGTGATTGGGGAGCACGACTTCACCTCGTTCGCTGCAGTCGATCCGGAGCGTGGGCGCGATGACGAAATAATTTCCAACGTGCGACGGATTTTTGTTTCAACGTGGAAAAGGGCAGGCGCAGAATTGATCTACACGGTCCAAGGCAGTGGGTTTCTGCACCACATGGTGCGGAATCTGGTGGGGACATTCGTGCTGGTCGGAAAAACCACATTGAAGCCAGAGAATATAAACGAGATTCTGCAAGCACGCAATCGCGCCGCTGCAGGCGCGACAGCTCCAGCCAGCGGCCTTTATCTGGTGAATGTCGATTACTGAGTACTCGTGTGACACCGGCGCCGCCGTCCGCGTAAACTTTCAAGCAAAGCATGGTCACAGATCTCCAAGTAGCGCGAAAGATTGTTTCGGTCAATCCCGCGACCGGCGAAATCCTGCGCCAATTCGAGACGGCGACCGACGCCGATGTTCACGCTGCTGTCGCTCGCGCGCGAGTGTCGCAGCCTGCCTGGAATGCCCTCGGGGTACAGAAGCGCGTTTCTATCCTGCGCGAGTTTCAGCGGCTACTTCACGAAAAGAAATCGGAAGTTGCCTCCCTCATTACCCGCGAAGCTGGCAAGCCTGTGGTCGAAGCTTTGCTCACGGAAGTCGTGGTGGTGCTCGATGCCGCTCGCTTCTGCATCGAGAATGCCTTCGAGTTTTTGCGCGAACAACCGGTTCCACACGGCAACTTGGCGATGAGAACCAAGACGGGGCGCACCCTGCGGGAGCCACACGGTGTCATCGGAATTATCTCGCCGTGGAATTATCCGTTCTCGATCCCGGCGACGGAATCGCTGTCCGCACTCGTGACTGGAAATGCAGTGGTGCTGAAACCCTCCGAACTGACTTCGTTGAACGCGCTGCAATTGGCGTCTTTGCTGCATCAGGCCGGGGTACCCGAAGACATTTTCCAGGTCGTTATCGGCGATGGCAGCGCGGGTACCGCGCTGTTGAACGCACCGATCGACAAACTAATTTTTACCGGAAGCGTGGCGACAGGCAAGCGCATTGCACAGACCGCTGCGGCGCGCCTGCTTCCAGTGGTTCTCGAGCTTGGTGGAAAAGATCCCATGCTGGTGCTGGACGATGCAGACGTGGACGTGGCTTCGAGCGGTGCGGTCTGGGGTTCGTTCGTGAACTGCGGGCAAGCTTGCCTTTCGATTGAACGCTGCTACGTTCATCGCAGTTTGTATCAGGGGTTCCTCGAAGCTTGTGTGGAAAAAACCAAACGCTTGCGCGTGGGCGACGGGAGTGATCCGCAGACTGATATCGGGCCGATGATCCACGAACACCAGGTGCGGAATGTTGAGGCGCATGTCGAAGATGCGCGAATGCGGGGAGCGCGAGTGCTCGCCGGCGGCGTGCGGCTCCCAAAACTTGGCCAGAATTTCTATGCTCCTACCGTACTCGCCGATGTTAGCCATGGAATGAATATCATGCGCGACGAGACCTTCGGCCCTGTTCTGCCCGTAATGCCATTCGACACCGATGACGAGGCCATGCGGTTAGCTAACGATTCCGACTATGGTCTCGCCGGCAGCATTTGGACGCGAGATCGTTCGCGCGGAGAAGCGTTGGCAACGCGTATTCACGCTGGGACCGTTATGGTCAACGATGCAGTCACGTGCTTCGGCATCAGCGAGGCTCCGCACGGCGGAGTTAAGGCAAGCGGAATGGGTCACACTCACGGGCATTTCGGGCTGGGGGAAACGGTGCGAATCAAGCACGTCGACTCGGACCGCCTGCCCCGAGTGAAACAAGTTTGGTGGTATGGATATGGCAATGCTTTCACGCGCCAGATGGAGGGCTTTGTCGACCTGATGTTTGCTCGTGGACTTAGCCGCAGATTGCGTGGAGCGATAGATTCGCTGGGTGCGTTTCGGCGAAAAGGCCGGTTGTAAATTGCAGCCGCACGGGAGCGGGACGCTCGCGCCAACAAGAGACAAATCTTTTCCTTAATCTTGTATTCTAAGAAGCCTTTGTAACATTTGCAGCTTGCGGTCCTTTTGGTCCTTGGGTTATCTCAAACTCAACCTGATCACCCTCCTGCAGGCTTTTATAACCCTCCGACGTAATTGCGCTGTAGTGAACGAAAACATCGGCCCCGTCTTCCCGGCCGATGAATCCGTATCCTTTGGCATTGTTGAACCACTTCACCGTGCCTTTCAAGCGTTCCACTTACGCCCCCTTGGGGCACGGAAGCCGTCGTCCATGCCTCCCGATTTCTGTCATTTTCCGGCTACCGGGGAAACGCTGTCAAGAGAGGAAATTGAGAAAAATACCTTATTTGGGCCTGGTTCGAGACCCCAGTTTTTGACTGAGCCAGAGAACGCCGGAGATGGTTTTGCCGTCATGAATGCGTCCATTCATTACCATGCGGAGGGCCGTACTCAGCGGGAAGAACTTGATCTCGATTACTTCGTCTTCCTCAGGCTGCGCGGTTCCTGGCCGCAATCCCCGCGCCAGATAAATCGACATGGTCTCGGCAACAAACCCGGGGCTGGCGTAGAAGTTTAGTATCTTCTTCCACCGAGTCGCCGTGTAGCCGGTTTCCTCGAGCAGTTCGCGCTTGGCCGCCGCCAGTTCATTTTCGCCTTTATCGATGCGGCCCGCGCAGAGCTCCCACAAGTACTGCTGCGCGGCATGACGGTACTGGCGAACCAGAAGAACCCGTGGCTCAGCATGACTTTCATCAACCGCGAGGATTACGACTGAACCGGTGTGACGGACGATATCGCGACGTCCGCGCACGCCGGTAGGCTCGAGCACTTGATCGGTTGTGACCCAAAATGCCGGGCCCCGGTAAGCCTCGATGGAAGACAGCACACGAGCTTTGTTTTTTGCATGAGATGATTTCCGCATATCAGCAATATTAAGACATTAATTGCGCTTCGTTACAAAAGCCCTGATCCAGCGATTTGGTTGATGCCAAGACGCCTGATATGCTGCCCGCGATGGCAGCGAAGCCCAGCATTGCGATCGTCGGTCCGGGAAGGCTCGGCTCCGCATTGGCGGTGGCGTTGCGACGAGCCTTATATGAAATCTCGGGAATTGTTTCCCCCAAGAATGCGGCGTCAAAACGCAAGGCGGCTACCTTGGCGCGGAAGGTTCGTGCACGGGTTTCTGTGGCTGACGACGCCTGCCTGAAGGCCGACGTCATCTGGTTCTGTGTGCCCGACCGTGAAATAAAGAACGCGGCGCAACAGCTTGCTGTGGCGATTGATTGGAAGGGAAAAATTGCGTTTCACTCCAGCGGTGCATTGCTCAGCGATGAACTAAATATCCTGCGGGAGCGGGGAGCCGCGGTCGGTTCAATTCATCCTATGATGACGTTCGTTACGGGTGCAATCCCATCTCTCAAAGGCGTTCCGTTCGCAATGGAGGGTGATGTTGCGGCGATCCGCGCTGCGCGGCGTATTGCGCGCGATTTGGGCGGGGAAGCATTCACTATTAGCAAACAGCACAAGACGGCTTACCATGCGTGGGGCTCGTTTGCTTCTCCATTGCTGGTGGCGCTGTTTGTGACGGCTGAACAAGTAGCACGCGCTGCCGGACTATCTGCGCATCAAGCGCGACGGAAGATGCTTCCGATCGTAAGCCAGACCATCGCGAACTATCGGACGCTCGGCCCAGCGGCGGCCTTCAGCGGACCGATCGTGCGGGGCGATGCCGAAATCGTGCGCAAACATCTGCAGATGCTAAGAACAATTCCAGAAGCGCGCAAGGCGTATCTGGCATTGTCGCAGGCGGCTATGCGACATCTGCCAGCGCGAAATCGTGCGCAGTTGAAAAGCGCTCTCGAAGGCTAGAATCACTTCTCTATTTTGGTCAACAGCTCTTCGCAAGTTGCGATGCAGGCGTCGGGTTCGTAAGAGGCCAGTTCGTCAGCCGTGAAAATTCCGGTGCATACTGCGACGATCTTTGAATTTGCGAATCGCGCCGCCTTTATATCTTCGGGAGTGTCGCCGATAAAACAAACTTGCGCTGTTCTGCCCATCCTGCGCTGTACTTGAGCTGCGCCCTCGCGAAAAATATCACTACGGCTCTCGTGATGGTCGCTGAAGCACCCAAAACTGAAAAATTCTCGCAAACCAGCCGTTTCGAGCTTAAGCCATCCGACCGATTCGAGATTGCCCGACGCCACCCCGAGCAATTTGCCTGCTGTGCGCAACTCGGCAAGCACCTGCGGAATTGCGGGGCACACCGTCGGTGTGATGCGGCTCGCATTAGCTGACACATCCCGGCAAACAGCTGCAATCGCCGCCGGAAGGTTAGTTTCAAACTGATCAGCCGAGACTCCAACCCGCGCTAGAGCCGCGCGCAAGATTCCTAGATCAGTTTTACCGTGATAGGCAATGCCGTCGATGGTAGTATCCACGCCATACGCCTCTCGCATCGCCCGGTGCAGAGCGTTGCGATGCACCCCGTCGCGGGAAATGAGCAATGTGCCATCGATATCGAAAAGGTAAGCGTCGGTGTTCATCCAGCTAAAGCCGTTTGATTTTATTGTATGAGTGTAAAGTTGGAAGTCATTCATGGTTTGCGTGCGATTCTCACTATCGAAAACCTGAAGCCCAGAGCCCGAAGCCCCGTCCGTCTATGACACCATCAGTCGCAAAATTTTTCTTGCCCGGCCGGTGCCTTCATCGCAATCCACCACGACCGCGCATAATCTGACGTCGCCTGTCGCTGCCTCGAATCTTGTTGGCATATTGTTTAGAAACTTGCCGACCACTAATTCTTTCTTTACTCCAATGACGCTGTCATACGGTCCCGTCATGCCTACGTCCGTAATGTATGCAGTGCCGCCTGGCAAAACCCGTTCATCAGCTGTGGGAACGTGGGTGTGGGTGCCAACGAGGACGGTTACGCGTCCATCGAGATGCCAAGCCATGGAAATCTTTTCCGAAGTTGCTTCTGCATGGATATCGACGAAAATAACCTTGGCCTTGATTTCTTTTAATAACTGGTCAACGACGCGGAAGGGGTCGTCATTCGAAGCCATAAAAACCCGGCCCTGCAAATTAATCACAGCGTAGGAAACATCGCCTTTCCGGCCCTCATATACGCCCCATCCGGGCATCCCGGGCGGGTAGTTTGCGGGGCGCAACACTCGGCGCGCGGGACTGTGCGGATTTCCATCGGCGGAGTTAAAAAAATCTACGATCTCCCGCTTATCCCAGACATGGTTGCCGGTAGTAAGAACGTCAATGCCCATGTCAAAGAAATCTTCGGCCAACTGCGGAGTGATTCCGAACCCAGCCGCCGCGTTTTCTCCGTTCGCAAACACGAGATCGACAGCGTGTTCTTTCACTAAAGATGGAAGGCGATCTTTGACCACGGTTCTACCGGGTCTGCCGAAAATGTCACCAATGAAAAGAATGCGCACGTAATTTTTACTAAGAATACGATGTTACCACGCAGTCTTATTGTTCCTGCTTGCTGCTGAAAGCCTGTAGTAGCCGCGTTTAAGCTTCGCTCGGGGCGGGGCTGTTCGGAATCTACTGATTCACGGAATCAGTTCTGCGGTCTTCAGGAAGTCGTAATTGCCCGGCGGGTTTAACGTCAGATTTTGCACACGCTTTGTGTGCACCATTACGTTCTCGAAATACCACAGGTTGATGTAAGGCAAGTCCTCCGCCAGAATTCGCTGAATCTCGGCATAAATTTGCTTGCGCGCATTCTGGTCGAGTTCAGATCGAGCCTGGTCGATCAACGCATCCACACGTGGGTTGGCGTAGTAGGTGCGATTAGCACCGTTGGGCGAAAACTTGGCCGAATGGAATACGTATTCAAAAATATCTGGGTCTTCATTTCCTCCGACCCATCGCAGGGTATGCAACTGGTAGGCGCCGCGCGTAATGTCGGAAAAGAAAGTGGCGAACTCATAAGTACGAATGTCCAAGGCGATGCCAACGTCGCGCAGTTGTTGCTGCAGCACTGCGGCGACCAGCCGAGGGTTTTCATCAGTCGACGTTTTCAGGGTTAGATGGAAGCGCACGCCATTCACGGCTGGGTATCCAGCTTGCTCAAGCAATTGCCGCGCCCGATCAGGATTGTGGTCGTAGTGCGGAACATCACCGTTGTACGCCCA
>DASYOD010000093.1:0-3637 GCA_036008085.1 Terriglobales bacterium | reverse complement strand
CGCTTGAGAAATGCGAAAGAATGGAGCATAACCGTAACGGTTTCCTGGCCCAGCCTTTCCGCTTGATGCAAGACTTCTTGCAATTCCCATAAGCTGACGGCGCTAACTTCCAGCGGCTTCAGGCCACGCATACGTCCGGCGCCAGTTTCGAACGTAGTTACAGGGATCTCCCAGACTGATCCGTTACGCCACGGAACATTGGTCGCTTCCCTCGGGCCCATCAAACAGCTGTCATCCAGGTAGGCTGCGTTGAAGCTGCTGTCATAGGCAATCCCGACTTTTCCCAGGGCATCCAAAGTGGACATGCTGGCCCCATAGCATCCGGCACGAAATGCCACAGGCATGCGGCCAAAAATCTCTCGAAAAATTGCGCATCCTTTATTTAGAAGTTCTATCTGGGTGTCAAACGGCAAGCCGCCAATCAGATCCATGCGAGCGGGTAGATCTTCTCGCCGCATTCGTCCGTGAACTACCGAATGATAGTAATGAAAAACCGGGTGTAAATGGAGCTGCGCGTCGTGACCGCGCTGAAGGATGGGAGCGTAAGCGTCTGCCAGTTCAGATTTGACGAGCAGGTCGCGAACCAGGACTTCGGTGAAAAATGTAGCGCGCAGCCCGTGCTCCTCAAGGATATCCATGATAAGCGGTATGCCGTACAAACGGGAACCTACCCGCCCCAAGACCGCTCTGTCCGGCCCGACCGGCTTCCACTCGGGATTCTCCCAGGCGCCGCCTAGCGAGCACTCGGTATCAACCGTTATGTAAACGTTAACCATGCCGATGCGAATCTAAATTCTACCTGTAATTCTGATAGCAGCCGCAAACATCAAGGTTGAAGTTCCCGGTTTGCAGAGAAAACAGTTGAAGGCGGCAACGAGGCACGCAAGAGATTGTCCACCGACACACATTGGTTCAAAGCGACGACACCTGCAGGGTAGGAGCTGAATTTCGCAGCCTGGCAACCAAACTCTGCATGGGTTCGAAGCGACCGCGTCTAAGCAAAGCCTCCAAGCGCCCCTCCATACCCGCCAGACCGGTGTAATGACGGAGTTTGGATTTCCATTTCCCGTCGAGGCGCGGCTGGCCCGGATCGACTTCCCAGGGATGAACGTAAAGTATGAACGGCTGTCTATCCTGCTGATGAACCCGCCGAATCGCCCAGGACGTATAGGCCATGGGAAGAAGCCTGAGATATCCACCGCCGCCCAGGGGCCAATTAAGGCCCGCGAATCGAATGGTGGACATGGGAACTTCCATAATCTCACGACCGGAAGACATTTCGATGCGCTGCAGAAATCGCGGAAACTCCGGATAGCCATACAAATCGTGACGGATGGGATAAATGCTCGAATCGTAGAGAAAATCTTCTTCTGCCAGAATCTCCAAGGCCCAGATGCTGCGTCGAAGAATCGAAAACGTCGGTGCGCGATATCCGACGACGCGAACACTCGCAGCATCTTCGATGAGACTGCGAGCGCGCCGCAAATCTTCTCGAAACTCTTCAGGCTGTAATGAAAAAACGCGCCGATGTGCGTAACTGTGGCAGCCCAGTTCGTGGCCAGCTTCGGCAATCTTACGAACGAGGCCGGGGTCGCGTTCAGCTACCCAACCCAACACGAAGAAAGTGGCGCGCCAATCGTATTTGGCGAAAAGTTCAAGGATGCGTTCGCAATTCGCGTGCACGCGCGGAGCAAATGTTGGCCAATTTTCCGGACGAACCAGGTTGGCAAAGGCCTCAACGTGAAAATAGTCTTCGACGTCGACGCTCAACGCATCTGTAATCGGGTCGAGCCCCCGCCGAGGCGCAAGCTCAGGCTCATTTTGGACCGCCGAACCTACTACACTAGTCATTTACAACCTCAAACCAAGATCCATGATCGTCTCGCGCAATCAAGAGGCCAGCTAAAGCAGCGCAACATTATGATCGGGCGAAAGTTGCATTATTAGCCTGTCTAATCGACTAATCCTAGCTCAGACAGTGATTTAAGCCAAGAGCGGATCGCGGATGGGCCATGGACATAAAATGGCATTGGGACCATCAATCGGGTGAAAACGATTGCCACCTAACGGAAAAGCGCTTCCAGGCCGAGCCCGCTGGCTACCGAATCGACAGGGATGGATAGCGCGGAAGACTAATCACACCGACCCAACCCTGTTGTATAGTATCATTTAGAGCCTGAGGGTTTCGGCATGCAGGCATCCGCCTTTGGAGAGGCAGGTGCATTGCGTAGAACGTATTCCCTTTACTTCTAGCCTAGCCTGGAACTTCGTTGAGCCTATCAGCTGTACAAACGCTCCGGGGAGTAGAGTCCACGAGCACCGCCGTAAGCGCTGGAGAGTGGGTCCGCTCACACCGTTGGCCGTTGCTAATTGTAGTGGCGTCGATAGCGCTGCTCTACGCCACAAATTTCGAGAAGTTATTTTCGGACTGGTCGATCGATGAGAACTACTCACACGGTTTTTTCGTACCGATAGCATTTTTTTGGATGTTGTGGCGGCAGCGGCAGGAGCTAGAAACCGTAAAAGTATCGCCACGTTGGTGGGGAATTCTGATTGTGTTGATGGCATTAGCACAACTCGCAGCAGGGACTATGGGGGCGGAGAACTTCGTCGCTCATTCATCCTTATTGACCCTGCTGTGCGGGATTACCCTATTTCTCTTTGGCGCCGAGATGTTAAAACGCGTCGCGTTTCCGATCGCTTGGCTCTTGTTCATGATCCCTTTGCCGTCGATCATTTTCTATTCGATTACCTTTCCGTTGCAATTGCTGGCGTCGAAACTTGCCGTAGGCATCCTGGATGTGCTGCGCGTTCCGAATGTCTGCGAGGGCAATGTTATCTACCTGGCTAATTTCACAGCCGGCGTCGTGGAAGCCTGTTCGGGGATCCGCTCACTTGTATCCATGCTCGCTTTCGCAGTCCTCATGGGATATCTGTTGAATTTGACCGTACGTTCGCGATGGATTTTGGCTCTTACCTCAGTACCGATCGCGTTGGGAATGAATGCAGCGCGAATCGCAGGGACCGGGCTCGCGGGCAACTACTTAGGCGCTCGATGGGCCGAAGGGTTTTTTCACACGTTTTCCGGTTGGGTACTCTTCGTAGGCAGTCTCGGATTGATGCTATTGGTAGTGCGTTTATTGCGCAATTTTGACATGAACAGAACCGCAGGAAGGCTAGCGTGATGGACAGAATTCGCTTGGGTTGCTTGATCGGCCTATTGTTGTTCAGCACCGTGGAATTGCGCTGGATCGCTCATGGACACGCGGTGCCTCCGCGCAGCGATTTCGATACGTTCCCTACTCAACTGGACGACTGGTCGGGACAAAACTTGCCGGATCTAGATGCAACAGTAACGAAAGTTCTGGCCGCCGATAATTATCTGCTTCGGAATTATCACAACAGCAGCAGCGGAGCGGATATGGGCCTGTTCATTGCGTATTACGGTTCGCAGCGAAGCGGCGACGCGCTTCACTCGCCAAAGAATTGCCTGCCAGGAGCCGGTTGGGAGCCGGTTACTTCGGGAACGATCCGTATTGCGGACCCATCGGTCCCGGGAAGCTCGTTCGTGGTCAATCACTATGTAATCGAAAAAGGCGGAGTACAGCAGGATGTTCTGTATTGGTATCAGGCGCAC
>DASYOD010000092.1:0-9760 GCA_036008085.1 Terriglobales bacterium | reverse complement strand
GTCAAACTCATCCGCGGGCTCTCAAGCACCAGTAAGGCCGAAGACCTCTGGACCACACGCCTCGGCACAGCATACTGCCAACCGATTCTGTTTTCATTAATCGTTGTGGCGCTGTGCGCCATGCAAAACTCATCCCATCTGTTAACGGAAGTTATCGGCCCGTGCGCCGGTTACGGTGTGATCTCGAAAACCACGCCACAGCCCCCGCCGCCGAAGCAGGTTGAGCCACCGCCCGTCTCCGTCGTACCGTACAGGTTTCCTTTCGTGTCGAAAATTAGTCCAGCTGCCGGCCGGGGCCGGGCCCGGATGCGCGCAGGTTCGGAGGATCAATCGGTAAGCGAAGGCAGCATCATCTTTGTGGCGGCGGGAGTCGATCACCGCTTTTACGAAATTACAGAAGAACTGGTATTACTTGTCTTCTTCGCGCCAGCAGAAACGGAATAAGTTTCCGTAGTCGAAACTGTCGAAGGGAGGAATTCGGATTTCGTCAGGTGGGGATCTCGAGGTCAGTTATGACGCAGTAGCGACATGTTTTTCCTTCGACGGCACCCAGTAGATTTCCTCCTTCAATCCTTCTTTGGTAAAGCCGATGCGTTTTAGAATTCCCTTGCTGCTTTCGACCATCGAAGGATGACCGCATAAGTACGCTGTAGCATTCGTCCCCAGCCCCCACATGTCGGTGTACTTGCGCAAAATGTC
The DNA here is from genome assembly GCA_036008085.1 of Terriglobales bacterium. Taxonomy (GTDB): domain Bacteria; phylum Acidobacteriota; class Terriglobia; order Terriglobales; family Acidobacteriaceae; genus JABDBE01. Next base: position 9,061 of record DASYOD010000092.1, on the reverse strand, counting down.
ATCCACGCGTCCGGTTTCCCCTGTCCACTTTTCGTCCTCCCACGGACGGCTGACAGTAGGCACATACTCCAGCCACGGGACTTCGCGCGCGAGCTTCTGCAATTCTTCGAGGTATCCGAACTCCCAGGAGCGGCTGGCGCCGTTCAGCAAAAACAATTTATGTTCTCCTGCAAACTTGCCCTCTTTCCAGTCTTTATATAGCGTGCGGATGAAACTGACGAAGGGAGCCACGCCGGTTACGGTGCAAATCAAAAGATGATTGGTGCGGCCGCTCTGGGTATCGAGCACGAACCGTCCCTTGGGAACCTTCCGCATGAAGACTTCATCGCCGGGCTGCAGCCGGTATAACAGCGGGGTTAGATCTCCGGGTGGAACCAGCTCAAAAAAGAACTCGAGTTCGTTCTCGTAAGGCGATGAAACAATGGAGTACGGACGTTCTCTGTGCTTATCCGGAGCTTCGAGACCCAGCGTCGCATATTGCCCGGGGGCGAACTTGAACTCCGCACTGGGCTTGACGCGGATCATCCACAGTTCAGGTGCGATGTCCACTCGTTTGGTTATAACCGCGCGATGAAATTTGTCGGTGTTGTTGCCGCTCATAGGGAATGACCCGGCCCATCCAGTGTGGTCCGGGGCTGGCATAGTTTACAGTAGCAAGCGGTTGCGTGGCCTCTCTTCAACCATCTATTTAACTGATCTCGCCGATTGCTTTTTTCGATCCTTCTTCGTTTATGTTGAAGACGTAGCTATTTTCCCAGCACCAGGACGACGAAAGTGTCCGGCAGAATCGAGTGCCGAGGATGTGGCTGTCCCGGAGTAGGCGGCGGAGGCGGACCGAATTTGGCAGTGACCACGTAAACGTTGTGAGTTTTATCATCGAGCGCGAGAGTTCGTGCACCCTCTTGCGTCTTAACATTTTCCGCCACGCTGAATTTGCTCGGCGATTCCTCGCGCACCACCGTCAGAACGCCTTCGCCGCACGAAGCGAACGCGAGCCCCGTGCCTTCGTCAAAGGCGGTAGCATCCACTCCTTCGCCAATAGCTGGTGTGGCAAGCACTTTACCGCTGTCGGCATCGACCACCGCCATCATCTTATTGTCGCAACCAACGAACAAACGTCGGTTCTTGCGGTCTATGGAAAGGCCGCTGGGTTCCTGGCAAGGCGCAAGCGGCCAGCGCGATTTCACTTCCAGTTTGTTGGGATCGATGGCGTCCAACTGGCTCTTGTCTTCAATGTTGACGAAGATCTCTCCCTTGGCATCGCTCGCGGCAAATTCGGGTTTGCCTTCGAGTTTGATGGTGCCAAGCACCGTGCCTTTGGCCCCGTCAATGGCAGTCGAGTCCTGACTTTTGCCGTTGAAAGTGAAGACGCGTTTGGTTGCGGGATCATAGAGAATGGCATCAGGATTGTCGCCGACTTTCAGCTTAGTGATTGGCTTCAGCGTCTCAATATCAAAAATCGTGACCGTACCTTCACGCCCGTTGCTCACAAAGCCGCGTCCCAGTTCCGGGGCCAACGCAATACCGTGCACGCCCGGAGTATCAGGAATATCGCCTACCGGTTTACCCGAATCCGCATCGATCACGATGACGTGGGTAGCGCGCGAAATGTAAAGCCGCCGCGAAGAACTGCCCATGGTGAGGTAATCCCACCCGCCTTCGCCGCCCAGTTTATAAGTATTGATAACGTGATAGCCAGGATCTGCGGCGAACGAAAACGTCGCCAGCAAAATGAAGGTCGCTACTGCTCGCGACTTTGAAAACAAACGTTTCATGATGAATATCCTCGCTCTGAAAGTAGTTTATGCGGCACTGCTTATATTAGTCTCAGCTTGCTGAAGGCAACCTTAAGACCGGCGAATTGTGCTCCGCAGAGTAGTTTGAAAATTCACAGTGACGGAATTCGGCGCATCTGCTCCTTCACTCACTCGATGCCCAGCGGTGTTCTGCCGCGGCATGCAGAGACTTGCTGGGTTTCTTTGAACTTCCCTCTGCCACGCCTAAAAAGGTCACCCAAGCGCGCCCCGCATATGTTTCCGCATTCAACGTTAACATTCCGGGAAGAACCAGCCACGCGAAAGGTACCCAGAACAACAGAAGGACAATATTTGCCAGACACCCATTGTTGAAATTCCATTGTGGCCATTTGCCTTTGAATCCGCAGACTATAAAACCGGCGATTGCTTCAGCTACAAAAATCATTTTAGAACCGCACAGGTTGCGGACGAAACCGTACTCCGCGCCATGCTTATCCACCAAGCCGCATCCCTCGCACCGCCGCAGAAATTCTTTCACTTCTCGAAATGCGTCCATAATCTTGCGGTCTGCCAATTGGGGCGATTCGCATTCCTCTTCGAGCGACATCAGCCTTATTCCAAATTTCTGCAGGACTGCGAGTTGAATTCTGTTCTTTTGATCCGCGCTCAGATGTGAATCGCGCATCCGGCAGAAGCGAGTGGAGGGAAGCCCTCCGCGTTTCTCCCAGAATCGTTTGCCGTAGCGCACTCCGCGATCCCTGAAGAACATGGAAGCCAAATAAATTAAAGCGAACGACACCAGACTGGATCCCGCCAGCTGGAGCGGACTGGCCAGCAATCCCGGAAAAAAATAATAAACGGCGCAGAACAGCGGCAAGAGCAAAATGCCGGTTGGGATCAGGCGAGCCTTCCAGTCGTACCCGTCTACAAATTCCTGCCATCGCATCTTCGCACCTCACCTTCACTGCCGAACCGGCCATCGGGAGTCAATCTTCGCCATGATTCGTTCCGCCAACGTAATCGCATCACCCATGGCAGACTCCGACGCCGGAGAATGCCTGCCGTCCCAGTGCGTTAGATTGCGGGCTGCGAGGATGCAGGCAGCGATCAGGAGCACGCGCTTTCGGCCTTCATCCACGAGGGAAAGTGTAGCGTATTCGCCTTTTGTTCGCCATAATTAAATCTGCTGCGCTATCAGCAACTTCGCGATTTGCACAGCGTTGGCGAAGGCAAGAGGGATTCTCAAGAGTCGAGCCATGTAAGATGATAATGGAGCCTGTACTGCTTTTATCTTCTCAATTTACCTGACCCCAGAAAGGAATTACCCATGGCCCGTCAACCCGGAATGTATGCCATTTTTGAAACCAGCGAAGGACAAATCGTCTGCCGTCTTTTTGAAAAAGATGCCCCCAAGACCGTTTCTAATTTTGTGGAACTGGCTGACGGAAAACGCGAATGGACGCATCCCGTCTCCCGCAAGAAAGGTAAAGACCGCTTGTACGACGGCACCATTTTCCATCGCGTGATTCCTGAGTTCATGATTCAAGGCGGCGATCCTGCGGGCACCGGAATGGGCGGCCCGGGCTACCAATTCGAAGACGAAACCAAAGGCTCTCCGCACAAGTTCGATAAGCCCGGCAAACTCGCAATGGCGAATGCTGGCCCGAACACCAACGGAAGCCAATTCTTCATTACGCTCGCGCCCACGCAATGGCTGACCGGAAAGCACACGATCTTCGGTGAAGTCGTGGAAGGGCAAGATGTGGTGGAGAAAATTGTAAGTGCGCCCCGAAACAGGCAGGACAAGCCGCTCAAGGATGTTACTTTGAAGTCCGTGAAGATCGAGCAGGCATGATCAAGTCGCCTGCTGCGTTCTGAGTAGCGAGGGCTGGATGCCCTCGCTGCAGCCGGAGCGGCGTTGCCTTATTCCGCCCCGCTGATTGTGATGTGATTGATCTTCACCGGCTTATAAGGACGATCGTTAGAGTCGCGGCCTGCGCGCGCAATCTGCTTTACCAGCGCCACGCTAGCATCGTCGCACTGGCCGAAAATGGTGTATCCGCCGTTTAAGCTCGGGTAGGCAATCTCGGTAATAAAGAATTGCGAGCCGTTTGTACCGGGTCCGGCATTAGCATAGGCCATGCGCCCCGGACGATCAAATTTCAAGTCCGACGAAGTTTCATTCTTGAAAGCGTATCCGGGATCTCCGGTTCCCGTTCCCATGGGGTCGCCGCCCTGAATCATGAAATTAGGGATTACACGATGGAAGATGGTTCCGTCGTAGAGAGGCACGCCGTGTTTTTTCTGATGGGTGATGGGGCTGGTCCAGTCCTTGGTTCCGGTCGCCAATCCGATAAAGTTGGCTACGCCAATGGGAGCCTTATCCGGGAAGAGCGTGCAAGTCAGCTTGCCGGCGGTGGTGTCGATCACAGCCGTGGGATGGCTCGAAGCGGCGGACGATTTCGCTTGTCCCCACATGCCCAGAGAAGATAGAAAAACAATCGAAATGAGAATCAGGTATTTGCGCATGCGTGACTCCTTAGAGTTATGTAAATCTGAATCTTTAATTGTACGACAGCGGCAACGCAATTACTGGTTAGAAGAAAGCTTCTGTGCCTGCATTTGCTGGCTCACGCGCTCCACTTCTTTGAATACCCGCAGAATATTAGCACCTAGAATCTTATGGATATCGGCCGCGTTGTAGCCGCGATCAAGCAAGGCCTGCGTAATTTTCGGCAAGTCGGCGGCAGAGTCGATTCCCTGCGGCGTTGCGCCCGCAACCCCATCGAAATCCGAGCCCAATCCAACGTGGTCAATCCCTGCGACTTTAGCGATGTGATCGATATGATCGATCAGAGACTTCAGCGGCGGCCGCGGAATCTTTGCTGCCCACTCGCGCTCGATGCGGTCAACTTCGATGTAGGTTACGGTTTTGCCATCCGCTTTTTGCTTTTCCAGATAAGCCTTCACAGCTTCCCCCGCCTGTTTGTTGATAGGCTCGCTGGCTTTGCGATAATCGTCGTCGACAAAGCCGGAGTAAAAATTCACATCGACCACGCCACCGTTCTTGGCGACCGCGCGCAACATATCGTCAGTCATATTGCGGGGAGCGTTGGTCAAGGCGCGGGCCGATGAATGCGATGCAATCACCGGAGCCTTTGTGGTGGCAATTGTGTCCCAGAACGTCTTGTCGGCAACGTGGGAAATGTCGACTATCATGCCGAGGCGATTCATTTCCAGCACCACTTGCTTGCCAAAATCCGTGAGCCCGTTGTGATGCTGGATCTTCGGATCATCAATATCGCCTGACGAATCGGCCCATTCGTTGGTGTTCGACCAGGAGAGCGTCATATAGCGCACGCCCAGCCGATAGTAATCCCGCAGCAGATGAATATCGTTCTCTATCGAATGCCCGCCTTCGATCCCCATCAACGCGGCCAGTTTCTTCTGCTTGTGAGCGCGCTCAATATCTTCCACCGAAAATGCCATCATCATGCGGTCGGGATGATGCGCCGCCTGTTCGTATACCGAATCGATCAAGTCGAGAGTGTGCTTGGCGAAGTGGCCTTGATTGGTTGCCGGATCAACCCAGATAGAAAAGAACTCCGCGCCAAGGTTGCCAGCGCGAGCTTTGTCAAGGCTGATGTGTCCATTGTCGTTGGGATCAGTCGAGCCGATGTCAAAGTTCTCATCCAGAAACCGCTGTGGCGTATCGGCGTGGGTATCAACCACGATTGCGGAATCGTGGATGGATCGAGCACGCGCGCTGACGCCTTGGGGATTCGTCTGGGCAGGAGCCAATACTGAAGTGAGAAAAACCAGCGCAGAGAAAAGCAGAGCCTTTGCTGAAAGAAACCGCTTTAGATTTTCCATGAGTATTGAGGGAATGATTGTATACGGTCGAATGGTGGGAATGAAACGGTGTGGGGCCGTCAGACTTTAGGACGGATTTTCAACTACTTCAGCTCAGGATTACTTGAAAGAGGCGGGCGAAAGATCAAAATTGCTATCGCGGTCGCTAATGGATAAGAGGCTGGGCGACTGCTCGATTTGGTCTGCCTGAACAACCTCCTGCTGATCGCCGGATACGTCCTTGGGCTGGTGCAAGTCCGCGTAGCGGCCGGAAACCGCGACGTGGAATACCCATTGATGCCGTTCTTCTTCCGGCTCTACCAGGCCTTGCTCCTTCAGCGGCATCATGTAGTTTTCCATCCACGCGACTTGCTGCTTACTCATGCCGCGACGCTGGATATCGACCGTGATGCCGGCCAAATGTGAAGAAGCGGTTTCGCCCTTTTCCGGCGCCGCATTGCGATTGTGGCGGCGAAGTTTTTTCTGCACCTGCACCGTTCGCACCGCCGAATTTACCTGAATCGAATCGTGAAACTGTTTGTAATAGGCCTGGCTCAGATCATCGAGAAAGTCGCGAGTCCACGGACGGCAATAGCGGCGATCGGGATCAAGCCGCGGATCGAAGCGCAGAGTCTGGCTGGCAATGATCGGAACCAGTTCCTGGCGGCCGATCAACTCTTCTAGCTCAGCTTCGTTCTGAATGCGCGGCAATTCCAACCGGTCAATTTCCTGATTCTGGCGCAACAGCGAATCGTGCGAGGGGCGGAATACTGGATTCCAAAGAATACGTCGGATATGAGCTCGGCGTTTGCCGGCGCGATGCACGTGCCTGGCGGGCACGACCTGATGCAGACCAAAAGCCTGTCCGCATATTACGAAGGCCAGAAACGTCTGTAGCAAAGCTCGCCCAGTTTTGATTTTCACGAAGTGTGCCTCAAATCTTCGACCGCCCTTGCGCCAATGCAGGCGGCCATTCTAAACCAGAGATGCCGTAACCCGGTCCAGCTTTCGGTACCTAGGTTACCAAAGAGTACTTGGCCAGATTACCTGATCCTTGGGCGGCAATCTCCGCCCCAAGTATGACTGCAGGTAAGATGCCGTTTTACCTTCGCCAGACTGCCCGAGCTAAGTAGTCAAAAAACAGAGGTTATAGTTTCTGGGCTCGGCAACGGAGTGGGCACTATAACAGAGATTGGCACTGCATGGCCCAGAAAAGGGCAATTTGGCTCAACCCTGGGCCTCACTATAGTCAATCGATCAGACGGCTGGTAATCGGGGCGTAGCTGTCAATTCGGCGGTCGCGCAGAAACGGCCAGTTGCGGCGGATGTCTTCCAACGCTTTCAGATCAACTTCGCCCACCAGGACTTCTTCCTTATTATGCGAGCCTTCGACGATTACTTTGCCGAATGGATCACATAAGAATGAACCACCCCAGAATTCCAACCCAGCGCCCGGAGCGGAATTTCCTCGAACGTCCCCGGTTTCAAAACCGACGCGGTTCACCACCGCCACATAGACTCCGTTAGCAATAGCGTGCGCCCGCTGAATGGTGCGCCAGGCATCATGCTGAGTCGCACCGAACTCGGCCTTCTCGGCAGGATGCCAACCAATTGCGGTGGGATAAAAAAGCACGTGCGCGCCCTGCAAAGCAGTAAGCCGTGCTCCCTCGGGATACCACTGATCCCAGCAGACGAGCGTGCCGACGCGGCCTACATTCGTATCGAACGCGCGAAATCCGAGGTCGCCGGGCGTGAAGTAATATTTTTCGTAATAAAGCGGATCGTCCGGAATGTGCATCTTGCGGTAGAGGCCACGCAAGCTGCCATCAGCGTCAAACATCGCCGCCGTGTTGTGGTAAACGCCCGCCGCGCGCTTTTCAAACAGCGACGCAATAAGAACTATTCCTAGCCGCTTTGCAATTTCGGAAAGCTTCGTCGAAGTCGGGCCGGGGATCGACTCCGCGAGATCGAACAGGCAAGTATCTTCGCGCTGACAAAAATATTGCGTCTGAAAAAGCTCCGGCAGGCAGACGATCTTCGCTCCTTGCGAGGCGGCGTCTGTGACCAGATCGATGGCGTGCTCCAAATTCCTGTCAGGGTTGGGCGTCATCGACATCTGAATCAATCCGACGCGAAACTTATCAGGCGGCAAAGCGAAGACTCCTCGTTGGACAAATAGAATATCAGTTCCCCGATTTTCACTTCCTGTTCACAACTGCGGTAGCAGGAGCTTGCTACCTTCTAGTAGAGTATTCCTTCGACATAAAAGCATTTGGGGTGGGCCATGAAAAACAGCAATCATCACGACGGAACGGGAATCGACCGCAAGCTGCATAATCCCATTGAAGATCGATTAATCCCGCTGGAATCTCTAGATCTCAGCTCTGTACGCACGGTCAACGACCTCGTGCAGGCTATGGGCAAGACCGCATTCACCGGACGCCAGGTGGGTGAGGCGGCGGATGTCCTCGAAGCCATGGCCCGCGACACCGAATGTTTTGTGGTGATGACTCTGTCTGGCGCCATGACCGTGGCCAAGCAAAGTTTGATCATTGCCGACCTGATCGACCGCGGAATCGTAAATGCGATCGTTTCCACTGGCGCGCTCATGGCACACGGCCTGGTTGAGGCTACCGGCCGCGCCCACTTCCGCTACAACCCCGACGTTTCCGACACCGAACTGTACGAGCAGGGCTACAACCGCGTCTACGACACACTCGAGCCCGAGCAAAACCTCGATGATGTAGAAGAAGTGATGTCCCACGTACTCGAAAGCTGGGATCACAGCGAGGTGCTTTGTTCCTACAAGCTGAATCATGCGATTGGTGAATACTTGGCCAAAAATGCCAAAGGACAGCGCGGCATTTTGAAATCCGCGTATGAGAACGGCGTCCCGGTCTTTGTGCCGGCCTTTACGGATTCGGAGTTGGGGCTGGACGTGGCGCTGAATAATCGCTTGCGCGAGTCAACCGGAAGGCACAAGCTGCGATTCGATCCGTTTGAAGATCTCGAACATTTCGCGGCCACGCTTTTGCGGCAAACCAAGCTTGGAATTTTCACTATCGGCGGAGGCGTTCCCCGCAACTGGGCGCAACAGTTTGGGCCCTTCTGTGAGCTGCGCCATCGGCGGCTCGGCGAAAACGTCCCTTTGAAGCGGTATCACTACGGCGTGCGAATCTGCCCGGAACCGGTGCACTGGGGTGGGTTGTCAGGCAGTCCTTATAGCGAGGCTATTTCGTGGGGGAAATTTGTCCCTCCCGCCGAGGGTGGAAAATTTGGCGAGCTGTTTGTGGATGCCACGGTCGGACTGCCGCTGGTCGTCGCAGCCGTGCTGGAACGACTGGGTAAAGGAAAGGCAGCAGCGAAGAAAAAAGTGGGAGCAAGGAAGTAGCTTCCGGCGTCATGCGGTCAACCAAAGCTGGCTCGTACAGGGCGGACATTCTTGTCCGCCA
>DASYOD010000091.1:0-4504 GCA_036008085.1 Terriglobales bacterium | reverse complement strand
CGCGCGTCCAGGCTTTGCGTGGTTTTTTGGCCGCGATACAGAATGGACATCATTCGCTCTGGACGCTGAAGGCGATTTTGCCAACACGCGTGCCGCGCTCGATTTTCTCAGTCACTACCAGCGCGCCGACGGCAGAATCCCTCACGAGATTTCACAATCCGCAACGCTCGTTCCCTGGTTCACTAATTATCCGTATCCGTACGCCTCGGTTGATGCCACGCCGCTGTACATTGTAGCTATGGACGAGTACCTCCGCGAAAGCGGAGACCTTGGCTTTGCCCGCGAAAAATGGGACAGCTTGTGGAAGGCTTACGAATTTTTAAAGTCCACGTACAGCGTGCAAGGCCTGCCGCAAAACATTGGCTTCGGTCACGGTTGGATCGAAGGTGGCCCACTCTTACCGGTAGAGACTGAGCTATATCAAAGCGCGCTCGGCGCCGAAAGCCTGCGCGCGCTTTCACATCTCGCTCACCTTGCGGGCAAGGACGACGTGAGTCAGGAATTAGCGGAAGAATTCGCCCACCAGAAACAGTTGGTCGAGCAGGCATTCTGGTCTCCGGTAAACAATTTTTACGCATATGGCCTTGACCCAAACGGTCAACGCATCGAGACCACCAGTGTGCTGGCCACGGTTCCGCTCTGGTTCGGCTTACTGGATGAAGACAAAGCCGCCCAAACGGTCGATCAGCTTTCCGACGCCGATCAGCAGACCGACTGGGGCATGCGAATCATCTCGTCGCAGAATTCCTTGTACAATCCCGATGGCTATCACTACGGTTCGGTGTGGCCGCTGTTTACGGGATGGGCCTCGGTCGGCGAATATCGTTACCACCATGCCCAGCCCGCGTATGCGAACCTACGCTCAAATGCGCTGCTGGCGCTGGACGGAGCGTTGGGTCACGTCACCGAAGTTCTCTCCGGCGATTTTTATCAGCCTCTCTCCACCAGTTCTCCGCATCAGATATGGTCCGCCGCCATGGTGGTCAGCCCCTTGCTGCGCGGGCTGTTAGGCCTGGAAACTGACGCGACGACACATCAACTGCGTTTTGCTCCACATGTCCCGGCGGACTGGAATTCGTTCGAAGTGCATAGCATTCGAGTGGCTGGCGACACGATTGATTTCAAATATAAGAGGACGGACGATGGCATCACGCTTCAAATCCAGCGTACAGGCTCCGCCGACTGCACTATGGAATTTTCACCAGCGCTCAGCCTGCGCGCCGAGATCGCGGGTGCGGAACTTAACGGCCGTCGCGTTGCAGTGCGAATGGAGCGCAACCGCGAAGATCAGCATGTCTCCATGCGCTTCCCGATTAACGCCGGATCGGGCACGCTGCAAATTCGCTTGCGCAACGATTTTGGATACAGCATTCCCTCGAATCTCCCTCCGCTCGGCGAACGCAGCCAGGGATTGCGCATGGTCTCCGAGTCGTGGGGTCCTAAGAACGAAACCTTAACCTTGGACGTGTCAGGCATGCCGGGAATGCCATACGATTTTGTCTTGCGAGGTTCGAATCAAGTCATCGCTGTCGACGGAGCAATGCTGGTTACAGGAAACAATGGCGAAAAGTATCTGCGTGTGCAACTGCGGGGAACCGATTCTTCCTACGTGCACGGAAAGATTCTCATTCACTTCACGCCGAACCAAAGAGCTGGCAAGGCCACTGACAAGAATCGACGATTCAAGAAATGCGCTTTACATGATGTCCATTGCGCTAAACTTTTAACGGCGTTCGCTGTCGACCTCAGGAGGAAGTGAGAATGCTCCATAGATTCGCGGCTTTATTTTTACTAATTGTCAGCTTGCCACTTAGGCTTCACTCCCAAAGACAGCCAGTCGACGCCGAAGGCCACCAGTGGTGGCAGCACGCCGTGTTTTACGAGATCTATCCGCGCAGTTTTATGGACAGCAATGGCGACGGCATCGGCGACCTAGTTGGCATCGATTCAAAAATGGATTATCTGAAAAGTCTCGGCGTCGATGCCATCTGGCTCACGCCCTGTTATCCGTCTCCACAAGTCGACTTCGGCTACGACGTATCCGACTACGAAAATATTGATCCGATGTACGGCACGCTGGGCGATTTCGATCGCCTGGAAAAAGATGGGAAACAGCGCGGCATTCGCATCATCATGGACTTCGTGATGAATCATACGTCGGATGAGCATCCCTGGTTCCTCGATTCTCGCTCGTCGCGCACCGCGGCCAAGCGTGACTGGTATATGTGGCACGACGGCAAAGGTCCAGGGCTGCCTCCGAACAATTGGATATCGGAATTCGGCGGATCAGCGTGGACGTTCGATGCGAAAACCGGGCAATTTTATTATCACTATTTCTATCCGCAGCAGCCTGATCTGAACTGGCACAATCTCGCGGTGAAGGACGCCATGTTCGACGTCACCCGCTGGTGGTACAAACGCGGAGTCGCCGGTTTCCGTCTCGACGCCGTTGACACCCTTTTCGAAGACCCGCAGATGCGCGACAACCCGGGCCTTCCGGGCCTGAACAAATACGGCGATCCGAACCAGGAGAAGGTCCGCAACACCAAGCTTCCGGAAGTCCACGTCATTCTCCGCGACTTGCGAAAAGTTGCGGATGAGAACAACGCTGTCCTGATTGGCGAAACCTGGACCAAAGATGTGAGTGAGCTGAAACAGTATTACGGCGATCACAGTGATGAGCTGCAAATGCCGATGGACTTCATGTTCACGAAAGTAGATAAACTTTCGCCGCCAGAATTTCGCCGGCAGATCGCGGCCGTAGACGCAGCCGGAGGCTGGCCAGTCTTTGTGTTAAGCAATCACGACATCGTGCGTTCGTATGTGCGTTACGGCGATCGCCAACACGATCAGGCAATCGCGAAACTGATGGCTTCGCTTTATCTGACTCTTCGCGGCACGCCAATCATGTATTACGGCGAAGAAATTGGAATGGAAAACAATGACCCCAAGCGCAAGGAAGATGTGAAAGACCCCATTGGCCGCGTGGGCTGGCCGCAAGAGAAAGGACGCGATGGCGAGCGTACCCCCATGCAGTGGGACGACAGCCCCAATGCCGGTTTCACGCGAGGCGTACCGTGGCTGCCCATTCCGCCCAGCTACAAAACCGTAAACGTCGCCGCGGAACTTAAAGACCCATCTTCCATCCTGAACACGTATAAGAACCTGCTCGCCTTGAGGCACCAGAATCGGGCGTTGTTAGACGGCGACTACGTCGCACTCAACGAGAACGATGCCAACGTGCTCTCCTATTTGCGGCGCTATAAAAATGAAGCCGTGCTGGTGGTGCTAAACATGTCCGCCCAGCCGCAAGACGTCGGCTTCGATCTCGCGCTGCAGGGCTTCCCCGCAAAGAGCGCCCAAACCTTACTGACGACGTCCGCCAGATCGAAAGAAAGCTCTCTCTCGCATTTATCGCTGGAACCATTCGCCGTTTACATCGGCGCAGTATCGAAATAATTTGACCTACAGACCATCCTGCGGCGCTGAGGGCGGCGCAGGCGATCGAAGCACGGAACCGCAAAAAATGAGACAGTGGTGTCACGACAAAATCATGGCAAGAAATGTTCGAGAGCCCAGCTCTAGGACTCCTGAATCTTCTGAGTGCAGCTTTCATCAAAAAAGGAGTGTGTCCGCGCTGCCTGTCTGTAGACTCCATCCCAACCGAGGAGTTGATGGATGTTTGAGAGCATTCTCTGCCAAGTTACGGATTATGATCCTGACGTTCTTGAGTCTCTGATTGGGCTCGCGGTAGAAATTGCGCGTGAGGGCCGGGAAGGACGGCGCGTCGGCACGCTTTTTACACTCGGAGACGAGGTTGCGGTGCTCGCAAGATCCAGATCGTTGATTTTGGATCCGTTGTTGGGTCATCCTGAGACCTCGCGACATGTCACGAATTCCAATCTTCGCGGAACCATCAAGGAATTAGCGCAACTGGACGGCGGGTTCGTGGTGAGTCGTGAAGGAATTGTACTTTCCGCCTGCCGCTATCTCGACGCTGTGGCCGGACAGGTAGATGTGCCGCTGGGACTGGGCAGCCGTCATATTGCGGCCGCTAACATGAGTGCCGTTACTAAGGCGGTGAGTGTTGTGGTTTCTGAGAGCGCGGTGGTGCGCCTTTTCTGTCATGGACAACTGGTCGGCGAAATCATTCCTGAACTGTGGATGATCGATCACGCACGTCTTCGTGGTAACGCCAAAAAAGAACAAGTCGGCGAATTGACGATCCTTACGCCAAACTTGTGGCCAGCCTCAATCGCAAAGTGAGGGCGATGACCGATTTACATCTGGAGCTGAGCGCATGACAACACTGCAGGAGTTCAGATGTGAGGTCTGTGGACTCGCGACAACGAACCCCATCCATTGGTTTGTGATTCGATGCGGAGATTCCGAGCTTACAATTCATCGCTGGAATTCTGAAATCGCCAACGCGGCCGGAGCCCGCCACTACTGTGGTGAAGCTCACGCCGGGGTGTACATCAGTCGCTGGTTCGACTCAGTGTGC
>DASYOD010000090.1:0-10183 GCA_036008085.1 Terriglobales bacterium | reverse complement strand
GTGCCGCCATAGCTAGTGGTTCCATAAAGATTGTTGGCGGAATCTACGATCAAGCTCCCAAAGGGAGATGCGCCGTCTCCGTGCCAGTGCCCCTGAAACGTGTGGAGGATCGTCTCGTTCCAAGTACTGCCTTGCGGCGTCAACTGGTACACAGTCCCGCACTCATAAACGGAGTCGCAGGTGTGGCCAAGCGCACCCCCTTCCGTAGTGGCACCATACAGATTGCCGTTACTGTCAAAGACTACGCCCCCGACTGGAATAGCGCCGTCGGGAATGCCCTGGAATCTGTAGAGAACCTGTTCCTTGCCGCTTGCCCAGGCAGGAGAGGCTAGAACTAGAACAAGAAGGCATATCAGCGGCAGGTGGCTTTCAAAACGAGGGTCGTTTCTGTGGGTCATGCAAAGACGATTTCCTAGCCTGCATTCCTAGCCATATCGAGGGGGAGACCATGAGCAGTGCGGCTTTCCGCGATGTTACACCCGAACGGATGCAGAGTCCACAGGTGTCAACTGGCGATAAATCGCCATTACACTCAGAATCCCCCTGAATCTGATACCTGGTTGATCCGCATTGGCTGAACATCGACTGCCGAGCGTTTCAAGAAAAATCCAGTCGATCAAGCAGTGCTCATATTTACCTCACTGCCAGACGTTTTCGCAGTCCACCCTGGGACTGCGGGTTTGCCGCGAATGAAAACTGCAAGTATCTTTGAAGAGCCCGATGGATTCTGACGGCCGACCGAAATCTGCTTTTAAAAGTGACTGCGGCAGCACTTTACTTATGGCTCATCTATTTGATTCCTTAGCGATTCGAGACATTGACTTTGCCAACCGCGTTTTCGTCTCGCCCATGTGCCAGTATTCGAGCGACAACGGATTTGCGAACGACTGGCATTTCGTCCATTTGGGCAGCCGAGCCGTCGGTGGAGCTGGGTTGGTATTTACCGAGGCAACGGCGGTTTTGCCCGAGGCTCGAATCAGTCCACAGGATCTCGGTATCTGGAGTGACGACCACATTGAGCCACTGGCGCGTATTGTCCGCTTCATTCATGAGCAGGGTAGCGTTGCCGGAATGCAACTGGCGCATGCAGGACGCAAAGCCAGCACGTATCGGCCATGGGAGAGCCGTCACGGCGCAGTTCCGGAATCCGAGGGTGGTTGGAAGAATGTCGTGGCTCCGAGTGGCATACCTTTTGCCCCTGACTATCCCATGCCTCGAGAGCTTTCTATTGAGGGCATTCAGAAAACGGTCGCCGCTTTCGCGCAGGCTGCGCGCCGTGCCTGCGAGGCTGGCTTCCGTGTAGTTGAAATTCACGCCGCGCATGGATATCTCATTCACGAGTTTCTGTCACCCCTCAGCAATAAACGGACCGACGCTTATGGCGGCTCATTTGAGAATCGCACTCGAATTCTACGAGAGATAGTGTCTGCGGTTCGCCGGGTGTGGCCGGAACGAGCGCCGCTATTTGTCAGGATTTCTGCCACCGATTGGGTTGATGGCGGTTGGGATATTGAGCAGTCGATTCAACTTGCCTATCAACTCAAAGAACTGGGAGTGGACCTCATTGATTGCTCATCCGGCGGGAATGTAGCTCAAGCCACCATTCCAGTTGGCGCAGGCTATCAAACGCCATTCGCTGAACAGATTCGCCGGGAAGCAAAAATCATGACTGGCGCGGTTGGAATGATTACTGCGCCGGTTCAGGCTGAGCACATCGTCGTTACTGGGCAAGCGGACGCGGTCATAATGGCTCGCGAGTTCCTGCGTGATCCATATTGGCCGCTACGGGCTGCTCGGGAGTTGGGTCAGGTAATTTCGTGGCCGGTTCAATACCTCAGGGCAGGGCCGGAAGGGGCAAATTCCCGGACTCCCACAGATCTCCGGAATCTGAGCTCGTGCTTCGAGGAACAGCACGCGATCCCGAAACGCTGACGTTGCTGGCTGCCTTACGTGCAGCTGTATGAAAAAGTATCTGACCGCCGAAGGCGTGCACTCGGTGTCTATATGCCAAGTATAGCTACGCTAGATGGCGGCGGCCGCGGCGCGGGCGGTGGGGTAGCTACTCGTCAAGAGTTTCTGAGCGGTAACGTGGTCTGCGGGTCGGGCGAAGAAGTATCCTTGCGCCAGTTCGCACTTCATATCTTTTAACAGGCTAACCTGCTCTTCGGTTTCAGCACCCTCTGCTACGACTTTTAATCCGAGATTGTGAGCCAGCATAATTATGGTTCTTACAATTTCGCGGTCCGTCATTATCCTGGAGATGAAAGCACGATCAATCTTCAAGGTGTCGACTGGAAATGCTTGCAACCGGCTCAGTGAAGAGTAACCGGTTCCGAAATCGTCAATGCTTAGGTGAACTCCCAATGCTTTCAGTTCCGCCAGAATCTGGCCTGATATTTGAGCGTCTGCCATGGCGACGGTTTCCGTAATCTCTACATCGATGCTGCTTGGGGCGATTCCCACTTCGCTCAAAATGGTCGCGATCTGAGACGCCAGGTCTGGCTGGGCAAACTCTTTTGGGGTAATGTTCACGCTTATCTTCAGCGGCGGATCGCTGGGGAATTGAGACTGCCATGCGCGAAGTTGTACGCAGACCTCGTGCAGCAACTGCCGGTTCATGGGGATGATGAGTCCGGTCTCGTCGGCGATCTGGATAAAATGCGCAGGCGATAGCAGCTCTTCCCCTCGTTGCCATCGGCTCAGAGCTTCGAACCCGACGATCTTTCCGTTTTGTAACGACACAATGGGCTGATAGTGAACTCGAAATTCGTGCAGTTCGAGGGCGCGGCGCAGATCGGTTTCAAGGTGTAATCTCTTAACCGCAACCGCGTGCATGGCGTTATCAAATACCTGGCAGCGTGCTTTTCCTTCCTGTTTGGCCCGGTACATGGCTATCTCGGCGTCGCGGACCAAATCCTCTGAATTGCTGTAGGCGGCTGCGCAAAATGCAATTCCGATACTTGCGGTAGTTACCACCTCTTGTCCTTCGACTACGAAAGGAGTATTCAACCGCGCCTGAATGCGCTCCGCTACTCGAATGGCATCGCCGCAGTCTCTAATATCTTCCAAAAGGATGGTGAATTCATCGCCGCCGAGCCTTGCTAAACTCTCCTGCCCACCAAACGTGTTTGTACCAGGAATCGTGGCTGCGCGAGAAATGGTATCCGCACCGCGAATGGAAACACTCAACCGGCGGGCAATTTGCAAAAGAAGAGCGTCTCCTGCGGGGTGCCCCAAGCTGTCGTTGAAGATCTTGAATTCATCGAGATCAATAAACAATACGGCGAACTTATAACTGCTATGCCTCTGGGAAAGCGCAATCGCGTGGCGTACGCGATCCAGAAAAAGAGTGCGGTTCGGTAAGTTGGTCAGGGCGTCATGCAAAGCACTGTGTGCGAGCATTTCTTCTGCGCGCTTACGCTCGGTGATATCACGATTAACGATGACCAACCTGTCGGTTTGACCTTTTTCATTGGGAATCGCGGTGGCCACTGATTCCAGAATGCGCCACGTTCCGTCCTTGTGCCGCATGCGGTATTCAAGCCGCTCGCCGCGTCCTGTGAGTCTTGCTTTTTCAGCCGCTTCTATTACTCGCTGTTGGTCCTCGGGATGGATTTGCTCCAGAGATGAAGTCGATTTCAGTTCCTCGGACGAATAGCCGAGAATTTTTTGGTATGCGGGGCTGTTATAGAGTCGATTGCCGCCGGAATCGATGACAGCGATCATGTCGGCTGCGTTTTCAGTGATGACCTCAAAAAGCTGATTTCGCTCGGATAGCTCCCGACGAATTCTCTGAAGTTGGAGTTGCTGGTAAACCGTGTAAACATCGAAGAGAAGCACAAGGCAGGCCAAGGCCCGTACCCATTCCTTGAGGTCAAACCATTCGTAATCCTTTAAGAGGTGAGGGCCGGAGAACGTTAAAGAGATGATGCCCGCCGTTAGCACTAATGTGATGGTGACGGCAAATCCCCACAGCCACCACTCACGTGCTTCAACCTGTGCCGGCCTCTTGTAGGGCTGTATATGTTTGTCGGTATTCAAGCGTGGTCCGACCCCGATGTTGGAGATTCCAATATGGAGAACAATGAGGGGAAAGTGAAGTTACGAAAGGCGGACACTAAGGTTTCGTTCTGTTTTTACGAAACAGAAGTTACATCACGCTCTGGGAGAGACGCGGGCTGCCAACATGCGAACGCAGCCCGCAGCTGTCGCTTCGCCTCGCTAAATGCACTTACATTCACTGCGGATCAGCACACCGGCCATGCCTTGCGAAGTCTCGCGAGCTTCGGTCAGCGTGGCATACGGACCGTGCCAGCGCGCGTGGTTGGCGTCATGTCCGGCGGGGCGCCCTTTGCCGTGATTGCACTGTCCGCAACTTGACCGGTGCAGAACGATTTTGTGTGGTCCGGCCAGCCAGTTTTCGTAGATGAAAAAATTAACTGTGTCAGCAGCCGCGCTCGCCGGCTTGGCAATCAGGCCAACATCAGTCGCGATTTTCTGTATTTTAGAGCGCGTGTCGCGACGCATGGGCAACAGTGGCAAGCGATAAACTTCTTCGATTTTCCCCATCATCGCCAGCACTGCTTTCACGGGCATGGGACTGGTCTCAATGAAGTTTCCTTGCATTAACGGCAAGTATTTACGATGAAGCTGGCGCGCGGTAACCCAATCGTTATTCAACGCCGCGCGCGTCATCTCTGCCATCTCGCGGGGAATCTGGTTGGAACAGACTGAAATGATGCCAACACCGCCGAGACCAATAAGCGCAAGGGTTACGGCATCGTCACCGGAAAAAACCAGGAAATTCTCCGGCACCACGGCGCACAGTTCCGCCATCTGTGCAATGTTGCCGCTAGCCTCTTTGATCCCAGCGATATTAGGAACCTCGGCCAGCCGTGCCACAGTAGCAGGCTCGATGTTCGCGGAAGTGCGGCCGGGCACATTGTAAAGAATGATCGGCTTATCCACAGCCTCGGCAATCGCGCGGAAATGGCGGTACTGGCCTTCCTGTGTCGGCTTGTTGTAATACGGTGACGCCGTGAGGATCGCATCTACGCCAGGTCGCGCCGCCACTTCCTTGGCTTTTTCGACCGCATCCTGTGTGGAGTTGGACGTGGCACCGGCCACGATGGGCACGCGTCCCGCCACGACTTCGATAGTGATATCAATGACCCGCAGCCATTCATCATGTGACAAGGTCGGAGTTTCGCCGGTAGTTCCGCAGGGCACCAGGAAATCAATTCCCGACTCGACCTGCCACGCTACCAGATTGCGCAGGGCTGGCTCATCGATGGAGCCGTCCTGACGAAAGGGCGTTACCAGAGCTGTACCGCATCCACGAAGTTGCATGAGAATAAGATAGCGCGAATGGCCGGGCTTGCAAAACGCCGCCTTGGCACGGCCCTCCGCAGTCTGCACCTGCCGGGTCTATTTTGCGAAAGCCTCCGGCTGGCGGCTGCCTGAAGACCGGTTACGTTCCTAGCTGAAGTTTGACCAGCAAATTGGCTGGTTCGGGTAGAATCGCAAACTTCGGCAATTCCCCACGGACCATCGCCACTTCGTCGCAGGCGTGAAACCGAGGGCAAGCATGGCAATCTTTGTAAATCTTGTCCGGCAGATCCTCGCGCTGCGCGGTGGCGAAACCCAAGCGAGCGAAAAACTCCGGAGCCCGCGTAAACAGGCATGTGCAGGAGACGCGATGCTTCTTCGCTTCCGCCAATAAGGCCTTTACCAGATGCCCACCACCCCCCTTGCCTTGCTGTGAAGGGGCAACCGTGATGGAGCGAATCTCAGCCAAATGCTGGCCGTAAAGATGAAGCGCGCCGCATCCGATAATCAGACCGCTGTCTTCGAGCACTACGAAATCGCGTACGTTCTCGCAGATTTCGGCCAGGGTTCGAGGCAAAAGCGTGCCGTCGCCGGCATAAGCGGAGATGAGGCCATGAATGCGGGGTGCGTCCGGCAGAATGGCTTTACGCGTGCGCATGGGCGTCCTCCCGGATAAGTTCGATTCTCTTCTGCGCATCTAGCAATGCCTGCCTTACCCGCGCAGGGGCAGTACCGCCGGGAACATCGTGAACAGCAAGTACCGATTCGAGTTTCACGAAAGCGAAGAAATCGTGATCGAATTTGGCATTCACTGAGTGAAGTTCCTCCAAAGACAAATCCTGAAGTTCGCAATGCTTCTCCAGACAAATCTGCACGGCCTTGCCAATTTGTTCGTGGGCCAGACGGAAAGGGACTCCGCGCTGCACAAGATAAGTAGCCGCAGCCCAGGCGTCCATAAATCCCGACTGCGCTGCTTTCTGCATGGTTTCGTAATTCAATTCGACAGCCTTCATCCATCCGGTTGCCAGCGGAAGCAGCGCAAGAACAGTGTCGGTGGCGTCAAACAGCGGTTCCTGGGTTTCCTGGAGGTCTTTGTTGTAGGCAAGCGGCAGGCCCTTCAAACAAATTTGCAATGCAGTTGCAGCGCCGATAACGCGAGCACACTTGCCGCGAGTTAGTTCGAGCAGGTCCGGATTTTTCTTTTGCGGCAACGCGCTGCTGCCGGTTGAGTACGCTTCAGGCAATTGCAGGAAGCCGTATTCCTGCGAGGAGAAGAGAATCATCTCTTCGGCGCAGCGGCTCAGGTGTAGAGCCAACAGCGAAAGCGTGTTCACGAATTCGACCGCGAAATCGCGATCGCTGGTGGCGTCAATGCTATTTGCGGTCGGTTGATCGAATTCGAGATCAGCCGCCATACCGCGACGATCCAGCGGCAGCGTAGCTCCTGCGACCGCACCAGAACCGAGTGGACAAGCATTCAATCGCTTGCGGCAATCGGCGAGGCGATCCGCATCGCGTAAGAACATTTCGATGTAGGCCAGCAGCCAATGCGAAACCAAGACCGGTTCCGCACGTTGCAGGTGCGTGTACGCCGGCATGGCAGCATTTCCGGCTTGCTGTGCGCGCTCTAGCAGAGAGCTGCACCAAGCCGCGAGGTCAGCGCGAATTTGGTCGATAGCAGCTCGGACATATAAACGAAGATCAGTGGCAATTTGCTCATTTCGGCTGCGGCCACTGTGGAGCTTGTATCCGACGTCGCCTATCAGTGAAACCAGCTTTTTCTCGACGAAGTGATGCACATCTTCGGCTTCCTGGTCTTCGAGAAACGCAGACGAGGATGCTGCCTGCTCGGCGATCTGTTCCAAGCCTTGCAGAATCGCAATCAGCTCGGTTGAATCCAGAATCCCTGCACCTTTCAAAGCCCTCGCATGAGCACTACTGGCTGCGAGTTCGTGAGTCAACAAGCGACGGTCAAAATCAAAGGAGCGCTGCCAGCGTTCGAACTCGGGATCAAGCGGCTGCCGGAAACGGCCGGACCACATCTTCATTGCGCCACCTCCGATTTCACCGCCTCTTTAGGTGCTTGAGCGCGCGAGCGCGATGGAAGGCCAAGAATGCGGATGAAGCCTGCGGCGTCTTTCTGGTCGTAACTGTCACCCATAGTGAACGAAGACAAGTCGGTGCGGTAGAGGGAATGCTCGGATTTACGGCTCACCACTGAGACGTTGCCCTTATACAAGGAGAGTGTGATCGAGCCAGTTACATTCTTTTGCGTGTTTTCGACAAAAGCATCGAGTGCCTCGCGAAGCGGCGTGAACCAGAATCCGAAGTAGACGAGTTCCGCATATTTCAGGCCGACGTGTTGCTTGAAGTGGGTGACATCGCGCTCCAGGCACAGTGCTTCGAGTTCGCGGTGCGCCGTGATCAGCAAGGTTCCCCCGGGAGTTTCGTAGCAACCGCGCGACTTGATGCCAACGAAGCGGTTTTCGACCAGGTCGATGCGGCCGATCGCGTTGCGGCCGCCGATCTCGTTTAACAGCTCGACCAAAGACACTGGATCGAGTTGGAGCTCATTTACGGACACGGGAACACCAGCTTCGAATCCAATGGTTACTTGCTCCTCGCGATTCGGTGCATCCTGCGGCGACTGGGTAAGCTGCCATGTTGTGCCGAGTGGCGGATTACGTGGATCTTCCAACTCGCCTCCTTCATGGCTGAGGTGCCAAAGATTTCGATCGCGGCTGTGAATCTTTTCGCGGCTGGCTGCCACTGGGATCCCGTGCTGCTCGGCGTAATCGAGGCAATCTTCGCGTGACTTTAGCGACCACTCGCGCCAGGGCGCTATGACCCGTAATTCGGGCGCAAGCGCCTGGTAAGCCAATTCAAAGCGAACCTGATCGTTGCCCTTGCCGGTGCATCCATGGGCAACGGCGGTAGCTCCCTCACGCAAAGCAACTTCGACTTGGTGTTTGGCAATCACGGGACGCGCTAGCGACGTGCCCAACAAATATTTGTGTTCGTACACTGCTCCCGCCTTCAGTGCAGGAAACACATAGCCGGTGAGAAATTCTTCGCGCAGGTCTTCTACGACGACGCGGGACGCGCCTGTGGCATAGGCTTTCGCCACTACCGCTTCAATGTCGTCTCCCTGACCAACGTCGCCGACCATGGCAATTACGTCGCATGAGTAATTCTCTTTAAGCCATGGAATGATGATGGAGGTATCCAGACCTCCGGAATAAGCAAGCACAATTTTGTCAAGCATGAGCGCTCCTCGCTGGCAGGCGAGTTTCCCCGCCCAGTAGTAAATACAAAATGGCCTTCTGCACGTGCATACGATTTTCCGCTTGCTCAAACACTATAGACCGTTCTGAATCCATCACGGAGTCGGTAATTTCTTCTCCGCGATGAGCCGGGAGGCAGTGCATGAAAACCGCGTGTGGAGCCGCTCCCGCGACCAGTTCCTCGTTCATCTGGTACGGAGGAAAAATCCTGGCACGCTTTTCCGCTTCATGTTCCTGGCCCATGCTAGCCCAGGCGTCCGTGTAAACTGCATCCACGCCTGCAACTGCCGCTTGTGGATCGCAAAGCACATCGATCACCGCTCCCGTCTGTTCTGCGATCTCCTGAGCGTCGGCGACGATTTGCGCGTTCGGACCATAACCCTCTGGCGTGGCGACGCGAATTGTCGACCCGAGGCAAGCGCAGGTTAGGAGCAGAGAATGAGCCACGTTGTTGCCGTCTCCAACGTAAGCCAGACTGACATTCTTGAGATTGCCGAAGCGCTCCTGCAGGGTGAAATAGTCAGTTAGGGCCTGGCACGGATGCTCTGAGTCACTTAAAGCATTGATCACCGGAACGGAGGCGTGCTCGGCCATTCCTTCGATGGTTTGCTGGTCGAAAGTGCGCAATACGATGGCATCGACCCAACGCTCAAGGTTATGGGCGATGTCGCTCAGCTTTTCCCGCGCACCGAGCCGTTCTTTCGTTTGATCTACGAAAAACGTAGTCCCTCCCAGGCTCGCCATGCCGGCTTCGAAGGTCAACCGAGTTCGCAACGAAGGCTTCTCGAAAAACATTGCCATCTGCTTGCCGGCGAGGGCGCTGCGAAAGTTCTTCGGCCGCGCTTTCATAATTCCCGCGAGATGCAGTACGGCGGCAACGCCTTCGCGACCCAAGTCGCGAGTTGAAACCAGATCGTCTCCCCAAAACGTGTTTGGAACTCGCGCCGGCGCGACCGGCGTTCGATTTAGTGCTTGAGCTTTCACTTGTTCTCCTTTGCGTGGGCTTGATTTGTCGCATGGCGGACCGCGCGGCGCTGTTTCGAAGCAGCAGACTTTAAGGCCGAATCGAGCGCTCGGATCACTTCATCGACATGTTTTTCCTGAATGATGTATGGCGGCAAGAAACGCAGCACTGTCTCGTGCGTCCGATTAATCAGAATCTTGTTGCGCATCAGAGTAAGAACTACCGCCTTGGCTGTCTCCGCGGAATCCAGTTCCAGGCCGAGCATCAGACCCATCCCGCGAACTTCACGAATGCAGCCATGTTTGGCCTTCAGTTGTTCTAGTTGCTGCTGAAAATAGCCTCCAATTTCGCGCACTTGATCAAGGAGTTCGTCCAACACGCGTAGAAACTCGGTCGCGACCGCACAAGCCAGCGGACCTCCGCCAAATGTCGTGCCGTGCATGCCAGGATGCATACTGCTCGCCACGCGATTAGTCATAAGAATCGCGCCCAAGGGCAATCCCGCGGCGAGAGGCTTCGCAATCGTCACCACGTCAGGCCGTACGCCGTAGTGCTGGTAGGCAAAATAATTTCCGGTGCGGCCGAGGCCGCATTGAATCTCGTCAAG
>DASYOD010000089.1:0-3974 GCA_036008085.1 Terriglobales bacterium | reverse complement strand
CATAGGAATCATGAATATAATGTTGGCGACGGTAAGTTCACGCATTACCGAGATTGGCTTACGCAAAGCAATCGGTGCGACCAATCGTGATATCCGTTTTCAATTCTTGTCGGAAGCGATCCTGATCTCTCTCATTGGAGGCTCTGCTGGAGTAGTCTTCGGACTGGCATTGCCGTTATCGGTACGCATCTTTACCGAATACCGCCTCCCCATTTCGGCACTCTCTGTCGTTGTGGCGATCGTAGTCTCTTGCTCAGTAGGCATTCTTTTTGGAACCGCTCCGGCTACACTTGCGGCAGGGTTGGATCCAGTGGAGAGCATGCGCCATGAGTAATTCTTAGCTGCCTGCAGATGCTCTGCAACCGAGGAAGACCGGTGATTCAGAACGCGCGAGCCATAACACTTCACTAATTTTCTGATCTTTTTCGTTCATCCGCCAACTTGGTCCCAGGACCATCCCGTAGATGATGAACAGGCCAACAGGCCGGCATGTCCGGGTCGATGCCGATGCCCGCAGACGGACCTACACCAGCTTTATTCTTAAAGTGGAACCTCGAGAGCGAGGGCAATCACCACCTTATCGGACTTTTCGTTGCGCTGGGTGACGTTTTCCTCCTGGCTCAGGATGTCTGGAAGAAGAGGTTGTCCGCTGTCCGTTACGCTTGGCCGGTCTGTTTTTTGCTTTCGGGCTTATTCGTCCTTGTGTACAGCGATACGGAACTCTGGCCCTTTGGTCCGAAGCCATGGATCCAGGGCACCATAACGAAACCCCGAAGGTATCCAGCACAAGATCTTCGCCGTCTTGCTTCTGGGTTTGGGTCTGGTCGAAATGGAGAGAGCGCGTGAGCGTCTCAAAGCAGGTTGGGCTGCTTGGTTTTTCCCGTGCTCGCGGTGGCGGGTTCTGTTCTGTTGCTCTTCCATTTGCACCATGCTGGAATGCGAGGCGAAAACCACTTGACGATCATGGCGCGTATTCAGGCCGAGCATCTGAGCTATGTGGCACCGGTTCCGCCGGCATCCAAGGTCTTCGCGGGGTCCAACTGGAACCATGACCCTGTAGATCGAGAATCGATATTCTGTTGATCAACTTGCCCTGGAACACTGCAACAGAACAAAATCGGAACATCGGGGTAAACCGTCTTCAACGGCTCTGCGAAGGCTCGGATAGGGTCTGGACCCACCAACACAATCAGGTCCATCCTGTTGTGGCGATACTTCAGAACCAGGGAATCACGTTGTTCCTTCTGCGCATCCTCGGATAGATCAGCGGCGTCCAGATTCTCCGTGTAGACCTCTTCTTGACAACTCTGGTCAAGGTCCAACGCCGACCGTATCTGGTTGGTCACAAGCGCCATACCCGGATGGGAAAGCCCGCGCTCAGTGATGACGAGAACTTGTTTTCTTTCCTGCGCCTGGGAAGCCGGCGCGAAACAGACCAGCCCGAGCGCAGCCAAGACAAGCCAACGCAATGTAGACCGCTCAAGGGGACAAAGTCTAAAGGTGAATCGTTGGCCTAGACCCGCGGGGTTGCGTGTGGCCTGCTGTTTCGTGGTGTTGGAACAACCAGCGCACGAGTCAGCGATTGTTGGTTGGCGGAAGACGCCTTGCACCGCTAATTGGGAAGTGGTGCCTGCTCACCTTTCCGGGCCGCAACCCGTCCGAGGATATTCCCGTGAACCAACGGGTTGTTGGACATTGGCGCCCCAGCCACTTAAGGGGGAGGATCAACATTTCCCCAAGGCCTCCGTCCTCTTTGAGCAAGGTTGTAACCGTAATCATACTCCCTCAACAAAAACTGGCGCAATCGCACGTTGACACCTCCCGTGACGCTGTTGGTGCGTCCTGGCGACCGACCGCGAGCGTCGGCGGGCTCCATACCTAGGGATTTCCCTAATTGTTTCCACTTGCTCTCCAAATGAGAGTACCAGCAGCTGACCAGAAGTTTCTGGCCGCGACACGCGAGCCAGTTTAGCGAGCAGGAGTCTTTATGAAAATAATCAGCTCCACTGCACTATTGCTGTTCGCTCTTTCCACCGTTTGGATTCAGCGTGCTCGAGCGCAATCCCAGGATAGCCAGAAGCAGGAAATACAGCAGCTAAAGAACAAGCTCCAGCAGTTGGATCAAATGATGACCGAGGTCAAGGGGGAGATCAGGGCGCTGGAGGGCACGCAGGTCGCACCTGTCGCCCCCGCAGAGGAACAGGGCCAAGCCGAAGGGCAGAAGACCTCTGCTCCGCAGGAGCCCCTGATCGCCGTTCCGTCGGAGGCGATTATCGCTCAGCCCCAGGCTGGAACCGTACCGTTGGAAGGCGAAATAACGGAGCGGAAGGACAGCGTCAACTTTTATGGATTCGTCATGCTCGATTCCGGATACGATTTCGGGCAGATAAATCCGAACTGGTTCGACGTTGTCCGTCCCACCCAGTTGCCGTCCTTCAAGAACGAGTTCGCACCGAGTGGAAATGTCTATGCCAGCGTGCGACAAACCCGCTTCGGGGTGAAGTCCTCCACGCCCACCCCGTACGGCGATCTGAACACAATATTCGAATTCGA
The DNA here is from genome assembly GCA_036008085.1 of Terriglobales bacterium. Classification (GTDB taxonomy): domain Bacteria; phylum Acidobacteriota; class Terriglobia; order Terriglobales; family Acidobacteriaceae; genus JABDBE01. The sequence continues at coordinate 1,421 of DASYOD010000089.1, read as the reverse complement.
ACTATTTGGGACCGGAGTTGACGCCGGCCAAACGACTTTCCGCCTGCGGCATGCCTACGGCGAGCTAGGCCAGTTCGGAGCCGGACAAACCTGGAGCCCGTTCATGGATATCGGCGTCTTCCCGAACACGGTGGAGTACTGGGGGCCGAGCGGGATGGTCTTCTTTCGCAATGTGCAGGTGCGCTGGATGCCGGTCCGAAGAAAAACGGGCAGCGTGACCCTGGCTCTGGAACGGCCCGGCGCCAGCGGCGACCAAGGTGTTTATGCCGACCGCATCGAGCTGATCAACATACGGCCCCGCTTCAATTTCCCGGACCTTTCGGGGAACGCGCGGATCGACAGGAACTGGGGCTACCTGCAGATGGCCGGCATTGTCCGCAAAATCGGGTGGGTTGACACCAGCGGCAACCCCATCAACCTCGGTGGCAGCGTTGTGGGCTGGGGTGTGAACGTTACTTCCAATCTCAACTTGTCAAAAAACAATGTCGCAAAGCTGGCATTTGTTTACGGCTCTGGCATAGAGAATTACATGGACGACGCACCGGTTGATGTTGGTATTCAGAACAATCCGCCGAACTCGCGCGTGCCCATCAAAGGTGTGGCTTTGCCGGTTCTTGGCGTTGTGTCGTTTCTCGACCACACCTGGAATAAGCACTTCACCAGTTCGGTCGGCTACTCGCTGGTTGACATCCAGAACTCAAATGCGCAGAGGCCAGCGGACTTTCACCAGGGTGACTACGCGATCGCGAACTTGCTGTATCACCCCATTCCGAGGGTCATGATGGGTAGTGAGTTTCAATTCGGCAGACGGGTGAACTTTAGCAACGGATTCAATTTCAACGATTACCGTGTGCAGTTCTCATTCAAGTTTGATTGGGACAAGAGTTTCAAATCCCCAACTCTATGACTCTGGCCTGGCGGAAAGAAAGGAAACGTCAATGTTGAATAGAAACTGGGCTGGAAAGTTACTTCTCGTCGCAACAATCATTGCGCCGTCTTTGCTTCCGATGCCGGCGTTGGCACAAGGATCGCGGAGCCCTGTGGCCCCTCGCCGGGAGGTCGTGGCGTCAGTAGTTCAGGAGGCCTACGACAAGTTCAAAAATGAAACCCGCGGGAAGAACGCCGATTACATTCCTTATCTCGCACAGGTGGACTCTAAACTATTCGGGATCGCGATTGTGACCACCGACAACCAGGTTCTCACCCAAGGGGATGTGAACTATTCCTTCTCCATCCAGTCGATTTCCAAGGTTTACACGCTCGCACTTGCAATGGAAGCGCTGGGAGCCGACAAGGTCTTCCAAAAAGTAGGCTCCGAGCCTACGGGACGCCCCTTTAACTCTCCAGTGGCGGTCGTGGATATGCCGACACACACCGGCAACCCTTTTGTTAATGCGGGCGCCATTGCCACCACCAGCCTG
>DASYOD010000088.1:0-2753 GCA_036008085.1 Terriglobales bacterium | reverse complement strand
CAGAAAATCTATGCCCGACTCGACCTGCCACGCCACCAGGCTGCGCAGGGCAGCGTCGTCAACAGAACCATCCTGATGAAATGGAGTTACGAGTGCCGTACCACAGCCACGGAGTTGCATGTTAATAAGATAACGCGAATGTAAGCGAAGGGAAACCTGGTTCAGGGAATACGACTTCCTATCTCGTTCAGTGCGAATTAAGCGTTGTCAGGAGGACGACCTGCGCGTGTGCATTTCGAATGATGTCCATTACATCGGAGACGCGCTGCCAATCGACCTCGGGGTCGGCATCGACATAGACCACCCAATCAGGACGGAGCTTGAGCGATTCTTCTAGGGCGTTGTCTAAGTTTTCCCACGAAACGAGCTTCGAATTCAAATGCAGGCTGGGCTGTACGCTACGGCCAGAAAACCCTATGCGAACAACCAGAGGTTCGGCCAAAAGCAAGCTAGGAACGCCTCGTGCGAGATGAACTCTGATTCCTCTCGAAGGAGAAAATTGCAGAGTAAGGATCAAGCCGATAAAGAACACGCTGAATATAAGCGTCGAGCTGAAAAATAGGCCGAATGGCGGCAGCGAAGAAAAGCGTTTCTTAAGTCGCTTCAAGCCCGGCCCTCAACCGATGCTGGTTCGCGCAGAAAACTGGGCATTTACCTAACTCAGACAATTGAACTGAGAAAAAGTTCCCGCCGGGCTCATTCAAGCAGTTACAACTCACGCCAGACGTCCTTGAAATCGTAAAAGCCCTCCTTGCCGGCAACCCACTCCGCTGCGCGCACTGCGCCGTCGGCAAAACCCTGGCGGGATTTCGCGTCATGACAGAGATATATCCGGTCGGCCGCGGAGTCGAGAACAACCTCGTGCATGCCCACCACATCTCCTTCTCGAAACGATGTGATCTCCAAGGCCTCGCCCTTGTTTTTGCCGCTGGCTTCGCTGATTACCCGCTGGATCACGAGAGCCGTACCCGAGGGAGCATCTTTTTTTTGAGCTTGGTGCCGCTCGAAAATCTGTCCGGAGTATTCATGCCGCAGAGCTGCAGCCGCCGCGCGCGCGACGTCGAAGAACAGATTCACTCCGACTGAAAAATTTGCCCCGTAGACGAATCCCGTGCCGTGGCTTTCGACCAGCTGCCGGATGCGATCCAGTTCTTGGTGCCAGCCAGTGGTGCCAACCACCATATTCTTGCCCGCTGCGACACATGCCTCCATATGACCGACCACGCAGGAAGGAGCGGTAAAATCGATCACCACGTCGATGCCATTTAGCTTATCCGCGGTAAGAGCCTCGCATGCGGCGTTCTCCGCGGCGCCCACGACCTGAACGCTGTGTCCACGCCGGCGTGCCGCTTCCGCCACCAGCGATCCAGTCTTTCCACGGCCGAGAAGGAGGATATTCATCACGTCCAAACCTTTGATCGCGACAGCGCGACAAGAAGCGAAGAGGATGCTAGATACCTACGCGTATACTTCCGGATCCAAATCTGCGAAAAACGTGCGATGCAGCCTCTGGATCACGTCCGGCACTTCATCCTCTTCGATTACAAAAGTCAGATTAATTTCTGACGCGCCCTGCGAGATCATGCGAATCTTTTTGTCGGCCAACTCGCTGAACACGAGAGCAGCTACTCCCGGTTTATCCCGCAGGCTCTCACCCACCAGACAGACGATGGCTTTGCGGCCCTCATACTTTACGTCGGCCATCTTGGCCAGATCGGCAGCCAGAGCCGGGATGGCGTTATTTGAGTCCACGGTGAGCGAAACGCTTACTTCGCTGGTCGAGACTACATCAACCGCGACCTTGTGCCGGTCGAAGGCTTCGAAAATCGCGCGCAGGAAGCCATGAGCCAGCAGCATGCGCGGCGCAGCCACGTCTACAATCGTAATCCGTTTCTTCACGGCAATTGCTTTGAAAATGTTTTTTCCCTGGGGAGCGCGAGTAGTGATCTTTGTTCCTTCGCAAGACGGGTTTCGCGAATTCAGCACATACACGGGGATGTTCTTCTGAATCGCGGGCAGCACCGTAGCCGGATGCAGCACTTTCGCGCCGAAGTATGCCAGTTCCGCGGCCTCGTCGAAGCTGATCACTTTGATTCGCCGGGCGTCCGGACAAATGCGTGGATCGGTAGTCAGAATTCCATCCACATCGGTCCAGATCTCGATGCGCTCGGCCCCCAACCCTGCGCCTACAATCGCGGCGGAAAAATCGGAGCCGCCTCGCCCAATCGTAGTAGTGATGCCTGCGCGGTTCGCTCCAATGAACCCGCCCATCACCGGAACCCGGCCGGCATCCAGCAGCGGTTGCACTTTGTTCCGCAGCCGCTCGTTGGTTTCTTCCGTCTGCGGTACTGCTTCCATATAGCTGCTGTCGGTGACCAGAACTTCACGCGAGTCTACGTGCACGCCATTCAGTCCGTGAGCCGAAAACGCCGCCGCCACAATCTTGCTGGAAAGCATTTCGCCGAAAGCGGCAACATGATCGGTGGTTCGCGGAGTCAACTCACCGACCGCCGAAATCCCTCGCAGCAATTCGTCCAGTCCCTCGAAGTCGCTTCCCAAGTCAGAGTGGAAGTCAGTGAACAGCGCGGTGCCCAGCAATTCGCTGGCAGTGTTGTAATGCCTTTCCTGAAGAGACCGGCAGAGTTTGAGCGCCGTTTTGCGTTCTCCGGCTCCCGCTGCGCGGGCCATGGTGAGCAAAGTGTCGGTAACTTTGGCCATGGCGCTAACGACCACCACCGGTTTTTGCGGCAGCC
>DASYOD010000087.1:0-2870 GCA_036008085.1 Terriglobales bacterium | reverse complement strand
ATAAATGCCCGCAGACAGCAGGTCAAGACATCTGATGCCTGGATTGTAGTTTTGATGGACTTGGCATGGGTGCTCGGCAGTTACGTGCTGATATTCGTTGTACCTTTCAGCATCGAAGGGAAGTGGGTAGTAGGAGTGGTTGCAGAGCTAGTGTCAGTATTTGCGCTGCTGCAGTTCATTGATATTCGCCGAATACAAAAGAACAGAAGCTCGGGTAACTGCAGCACACCATGAGCCGCTGATAGCAAAGTATAAGCCAAAGGCATGACGGCCCGACCCAGCGCGGTGGCTGCTGCTGGATCGTTGTCGAAAAAGGCGTGGCTGTTGAAAAACTCCTTACCGCGAAATTCGCGAAAACAAAATTGCGTTAGGATGCCCTACAAACGACTTTCTCCGTTCGGCCAGACATTTTCTATCCTTCAATTTTTCGTTGTTTTGAGGAAAAGGGACTTTTTCAACACCCACAGGCCATTACACTCGGAACCACTGCGGCAGTAATCGACGCTGGCTCCCGAAAAGAGTTCACCCAGCGAGGCACAATAAGGAGAAGCAATATCCAGAGCGTAGTCTTGAAAACGTGGGCCACCTGTCCCGACACCGCGACGTCGCTTGCCATCTTGAAACGTCTTGAGCGCAGAAAAAGTAACGTCGCGTTTAAGGCCTCAAGAAGAAGCATGCTTGAGGTTGCCGGCACGGGATGGTGGTTGACCGAGCGGATGGCTGCTCAAGCCGTCTCGGTAGCTTGCGCGGCGCGTGAGATCAGCAACAACGTGGCGGAGGCAAACGCGATGCCCGCGGAAAGGTAAAACGGGACTCGCGGGCCGTGGTGTTTCCAGAGTTCTCCGGTGAGCAAGCTCGCCAGTAGGATGGCCACGCTGCAGACAAAGAAGTACAGACCGAGGGCACGGCCGCGCAGCTCCGGCGCGACCACTTCCACAACCAGCGCCTTCAGCACTGGATTGGTCAGCGCGTAGAACAGCCCGTAGAAAGCCATCGCCAACCATATGGCAAGCGCAGAAGTCGCCATTCCAAATACAAGGTAGACCGCAGCAAAGACCAGGTAACCAGCGGCAGCCATCACGCGGCGGGAAAAGCGATCACTCAGACGGCCCGCCGGCCAGGAAAGCAGCGTATAGGTGAGGTTGAAGACCAATCCGAGCAACGGCGCGTGGGCGGCCGGTATGCCGATGTTCTGGGCCCGCAGAACCAGGAACATGTCACTGGAATTTCCCAGGGAGAAGAGGCTCACCGCGAGCAGCACCAGATAAAACTTGCCGGGGAAGTGCGGGCGCCAAGTGGTAACGCCCGCTTCAGGATTGCTTGCCCGGGTTTTCGCTTGGGACCCCGCAGGTTTTCCGTCGGGACCCTCCCGAGCGGTTGTTACTTCGCGAATTCCGATCAGCGCGACGGCAATGCACAGTGCTCCGGGAATGCCGGCGAACCAGAAGACGCGGCGCAGCCCGTAATGAGGCAACAGCACAAGGGCAAGCAGCGGTCCGGCAATGGCGCCGGCAGAGTCCATGGCTTGCAGCAGTCCGTAGGCGGATCCGATGCGGGACCGATCAACCGAATCCGCGAGCATGACGTCACGAGTGGTTCCGCGAATTCCCTTCGCGACACGGTCGGCGAAGCGGATGGCGAGGACCTGCCTCCATGAACTGGTGAGCGCGAGTATCGGCTTGACCGCGTTGGCCACGACATAGCCGGAAACCACCACCGGTTTGCGGCGCCGGACGCGGTCCGCAAGATATCCGGAGAAAAGTTTGGCGAAGGACGCAACGCTCTCGGCAATGCCTTCGATAATGCCAAGCTGCGCGGGTCCGGCACCGATCGAAGCCAAGAAAGCGGGCAAGACCCAGTAGGCCATCTCGCTGGCCGTGTCATTGAGGAACGATGTCGCCCCGAAGGCAAATAGATTACGAGAACTATGACCAGGAGGGTCTGCCATGGAAGTCTTGTATCACAGGGAACGCGATTTGCGGATCGGATGAAAGAATGCAGATTCCTCGGGAGATGAATCCCGCCCGGAATGACAAGTCATGGAGTGTCCTACGTTACACAACGGCAGCTTCATGCCATCGAGCTGCCTCTCCGTTTCCTTCGAGGGCTCGAGTCGATACATCTAGAAGATCACCTTCAGCGTGAACTGTGCCGAACGTGGGCCGCCAACCGCGTACAATGCGCTCTGCCCGTTGAAGCCGCTGCCTTCGAGATCCGTTGTAGATCCGGGACAAATCTTGCCAAAGCCCGGTTGTGCCGTGCCAGGGGCATGCCCAAACTGCGATTTCAGCGACGGAGGCCAAGGATCACGTTGGCGAAAGAACAACTGTTTGCGGGGAGGTAGCCAGTGCGCACTACGCAGCGAAGAGTCGTGGAAATCCGACGTTCATCAATCTCGACAAGCCATACCCCAACGAGATCTTCACGGTGTTGATCTGGGGGAGCGACCGCCCGAAGTTTGGCGATCCTGAGGAAAGTTACCGGAGCAAGCATATTTGCGCAACAGGAAAGATAACCAACTACAAAGGAATCCCCGAAATAGTCGCTTACGACCTGCACAAATTAAGGTTCAGTGTTTGCTGACTGCATAAATAAGCATCTTGAGTTGGGATTAATACAGGCGTGGGATGTGAAGGGTTTTAATAGCTTATCTAAGGACGCAAAAACTGGATTAGGTGACCCAGATGACCCATATTACACGGCTTTCGCTCGCGGGATTATAGAGCTTGTGGATAGAGTGTTCTGCGGCGCCAGTTCCGCAGATCACGGATCAGATGATCGTGGAGGGGCACGGGTTTTTGCGAAGCCTCTGTCTTGCACTTTCCGACGACCTGTTGCACGATCGATCGAATGACCCAGAGTTGTTTATT
>DASYOD010000086.1:0-3111 GCA_036008085.1 Terriglobales bacterium | reverse complement strand
GTTCTCCATCGTGATGAGACCGTTTTGCACAACCTTGAGCGCAATCTTGTTTTGAATTTTCTCGACTTTGAAGCCGGGTGTAGTTTTGTTCTCAACGATGAATGCTTTGACTTGATTGTCCGTTTCGTCGCGTGCCCAAATTACGGATAGGTCACACCACGGGGAGTTGCCGATCCACTTCTTCTGACCATTCAGGATCCACGTGTCGCCTTGTCGCCTCGCGGTCGTCAACAGCCCACCGGCAGCGCCGGAGCCAATTAGCGGTTCTGTTAGTCCGAAGCAGCCAATTTTTTCCCATCGTGCCATTGGTGGCAGCCATTTCTGCTTTTGTTCTTCGGAGCCTCCCAAGTAGATCGAGCCCATCGCCAAACCGTTGTGCACGCCGAAAAATGTCGCGATCGATGAGTCGAAGCGCGCCATCTCCATGGCGATCAGGCCAAACAGCTGGGCACTTCCGCCTCTGCAGCCGTACCCCTGCATAGCGACGCCGCCGATATTGAGTTCTTTCAGTGCGGGCAAGATTTCGAATGGGAAAGCATCTTCGACCCAGTACTTGGTGATAATGGGTGCGATCCTCATCTCCATGAAAGTGCGCACTTGTTTCAGGACCGCCAATTCTTCCGCCGGCAGTGTTTCGAGGAGTTCGTAGAAGTCGCTATTGGGTGCGGGCAGCGCCGCGGGCTTTCTGTCTTTTACTGGACTTGCCATCAAAAACCCCTTCCCTACTGTTTTTGTCTTGCTGTTTGCAATACTTCACTGAAGGCAAGTGGGGCGCCAAACACATCCGGAAACTGTCTGCTGTAAAGAAAGGGGGTTACAGGCCGAAGGGAGGCGTTGATCAGTAAATCAGTGTCATCGCCATATCAGTGTCAAAGGGTGGTAAATACCGAAAGGGATCCTGCTCGCGCATGAGCGACCAAATATGGCGCTGACAGCGGGACCGATAAGCAAGTCACGATCCGCCCAACTCATTTGATTGTGAAAGCCGTAACAGTGCAGCTGACCTTTAGAACCAGAATCGAGAGGTGACAATCGGATGAGCAAAGAGCGGATTGCGGATTGAATATATTAGGGCTGCAGTCAGAAAGTCGCAGCAAACTGAACGATTGCCACGACACTGCGTCTCACTTCTTTCCTGCGCTTGCAGTAGTCAGTCCTAAATCCTTCTTCTGATCGGAAAGAGGAATGTGGTTCACGATTAACCGGACCCCTGTCTGACCGGTCATAAAACTCCAGATCCACTGCAAAAATACGGTAAGACGCAAACTGCTAGTTGCGAGAAACTGTAGATGAACCCCTGCCCACGCCAGCCAAGCTACTAATCCGCTCAGCCGGACTTTACCTGCTTGAAGGATTGCGAAACCCGCTCCGATAACGGCCATATTTCCTTTATCGAAATATCGGAACGGCTTGGGGAAGGGCTTACCATTCAAGGTTTGAGCGATGCGCCGACCTGCATAGCGACCTTGTTGAATCGCCACTTGAGCGACACCAGGCAGGGGTTTTCCGTCCTGTTCCAGCGAAGCAGTATCTCCGATTACGTATATGTCTGGATGTCCGGGAACCGTGAGATCGTCCTGAATGCGGACGCGGCCGGCGCGGTCCGTCTCCACGTTTAGCCATTTACCGGCTGGCGAAGGCGCTACTCCTGCGGTCCAGATGACGACCTTACTTGCGATACGCTCTCCGCCGACCACAACGCCGTCGGCGTCAATTTGGTCAACGCTGTGCCCCAAGCGCACCTCTACGCCAAGAGTTTCCAACCGGTGCTTAGCTGCCTCGGAGAGCTCCGAAGCGAAGGTGCCCAAGACCCGAGGCGCCATGTCCACCAGCACAATGCGTGTCGCCGCGAGGTTGATACGACGGAACTCCGCTTTCAGCTTGGTCCGAACCAGCACCGCAAGTGATGAGGCCAGTTCCACGCCAGTTGGGCCGGCCCCCACTAAGACAAAGGTCAGTAGTTCCTGGCGCCGGCTCGGATCATCCTCCGCTTCTGCTAGTTCAAACGCCTTTAAGACCTTATTGCGAATGCGGACCGCGTCAGCCAGCCCCTTCAGGCCGGGTGCAAACTCTGCAAACTCATCGTGCCCAAAATAACTATGCGCGACTCCGGTTGCGATTACCAAGATGTCGTAACCGAGCGCCGCGTCCTTATGGTCTTCATCGCTAGCGTAGACAAACTTGGCATCTTTATTGATCCCGCTGACTTCGCCAAGAAATACGGTCGTGTTTCGCTGATTTTTCAGAAGTCCCCGGATCGGAGACGCGATTTGAGCGGGCGAAAGCACCGTTGTCGCCACCTGATACAGCAGGGGCTGAAAGAGATTGTGATTCGCTCGATCAATCACCAGGACATCGGCGTTCGCATGCCTAAGGGCCTTAGCGGCAGCGAGCCCCGCAAAACCGGCACCGATAATCACGATTCTCTTCATTTATTTCCTCATTTTGTGATTCGGTCACGAATCCTTGTCGAAATGTAATCAATCACCGAGCACCACCGCGCACGGGCATTTGCGACTTGACCATGGCTCGGATGTCTCGGTTTTCGAAAACCAAGCCCTGCCGCTCCTGTGTTTCTCGAAGGCCAACATTCACCATAGCCCTGGCCAAGTCGTCAGCTCGAATCACTTGGTTCGGAAACAGCAATCGAAACACCGGATAGACCGCGCGTATCAGACGGTAACTGAAGTTCGGCTCCTCTCGGGGCTGCACAGGGTAGATGTACGCCGGTCGGAAAAGGTAAACGCGCGGGAAACCGGCCGCGAGCAACGCCTTCTCGGCCATTCCCTTGTAACGCGCGAAGGCAAGTCGGCTTCGTCCCGTTTGGTCGGCACCATTCCCGCTCAAGAACGAGAACGCGGCATTCGGACTGCTGTTGCGAAAAACTCGCGCGAACTCGATCGTGTAGTCGGCGGTTATGGCGCGAAGCTCCGCGTCTGATACTGACCCGGTGTACGTCCCCAGGCAATAGACCGCCGCGTCCTGGCGCAAGAGTGCATCCGCGAGGTCGGAACAGTCCGCGAAGTTTTGATGCAGAACCTCTTTCAGCTTGGGGTGCGAGATTCCGAGCTTCTTGCGCCCAATCGAAGTCACGCTTTCGACGGCGGAGTT
>DASYOD010000085.1:0-22615 GCA_036008085.1 Terriglobales bacterium | reverse complement strand
GCCCACCGCAGTTCCTCCCGTATGCCGAATCATGGATTATGGGAAATTTCTTTACCAACAGGAGAAGAAAGAACGCGAGGCCAAAAAGCATCAGAAGACGATCACGGTCAAGGAAGTCAAGTTTCGTATCAACGTGGATGATCACGATTACGAAACTAAGAAGAATCATGTTTTGCGCTTTCTGGACGAAGGCGACAAGGTCAAGGCCACAATTTTTTTCCGCGGACGCGAGATGACCCGCACCGGCCTGGGACGGCAGATTCTGGAACGCCTGATCAAAGACGTTCAGGATAAAAGTATCGTAGAGTTCCGGCCTCGCCAGGAAGGCAATACGCTGCACGCGATCTTGGCGCCGAAAAAGGAAACGGGGCAGAAGCCGCATGCCGCTCCGCCACCATCGCAAGACCGGGCTGCGAAGGCCTGACGGAATCGATTAAACTTTCAAGCGCACAGTAAGCCGTACGCGTTTCTTATTGATTAAGACGGCTGAATGCTATTTCCGAGGACTTATGCCAAAGCTGAAAACACATAAAGGCGCGGCCAAGCGCTTTAAGAAAACTGCAACCGGGAAAGTGAAGCGCGGACATTCGCATTTGCGCCACATGCTGACCTCTAAATCGCACAAGCGCAAAAAGAAGCTGGGCCACGCAGAGCTTGTAAGTGACGCGGACACACCCAAAATCAAGCGCATGATTCCGTATTAGAATAGTTATGCATGTGTGGCGCGGGCATTCCTGCCCGCGTTTGTGGGTCGCGAAGTTTGCGGTCCCGGCGTGTGAAGAGGTAAAGAAAGACTGCTTCAGTCTCCTACCTCCAGCCGCCGAAAATCGAAATACAAAAGGAGCACAGCAATGCCTCGTGTAAAACGTGGAACCAAACGGCGCGCCAAGCGAAAAAAAATACTAGACCGCGCCAGCGGTTACTTCCTCACAAAATCCAAACTGTACCGGTCGGCTAAAGAGGCCGTCGAGCGCGGCCTGAAGTTCGCATATTCGGGACGCAAGCAGCGCAAGCGCCAATACCGGTCGCTGTGGATCGTACGCATCGGCGCCGCTGCCAAGCTGAACGGAATGAGCTACAACCAGTTCATCCACGGCCTCAAGAAGGCCGGCGTCGAGCTGGATCGCAAAATTCTCGCCGACTTGGCAGTCCGGGATGCAGCCGCGTTTAAAAGCCTCGCCGAGCAGGCGAAGGGCGCTCTCGGCGCGGCAGCGTAGTCTTAACCCAGTACTCAGCCACCATTTTTGTAGCGCCGCCGGCTGCGCGATGGGCGGGCGTCAAACCCGCCTGGTAGCACGGCAAGATGCCGGCGTCTACGCTGCACCCTGTTGGTTTCTCGAAATGAAGAAAAACGTACCGTATACCGTTCCCAAGCTCAAGGATTTCTCGGTGGCGGCGTTGGAGAAAGCTGCTGAGAATCTGCTGGCCGCCGTCCGTCGAGAAGCAGCGGAAGTTCGCAGCGAGTCTCAGGGCAAAGAGTTCCGCGATCGCTGGATGGCGCGCAAGAACGGCATACTCACGCAAGTTAACGACTTGTGGCTGAAGGCCGCACCGAAAGATGCAAAGCGCGATGTCGGCCAGCGCGTCAACGAAGTTAAGACGCAGGTCGAGCAGACGATCGTCGACGCTCTTGAGAACAAGCAGAAAGCCGCTTCGGCGTCATCGAAGGACGCCGAACGCCTTGACATCACGCTTCCCGGCATTCGCCGGCCCCTCGGAGCCGAACATCCGATTATCAAAACCATGAATGAGATGGTGGGAGTGTTTCGCAACCTTGGATACTCGGTCGAGGAAGGTCCTGAAATTGAGACCGATTATTACAACTTCGAGGCGCTGAATTTTCCCCCGAATCATCCGGCGCGGGATACGCAGGACACTCTGTTTATCGCCAACCAGGAATCGAAACCGCTGCGCGATCGGTTGCTGCTACGCACGCACACTTCGCCGGTGCAGATTCGCACCATGGAGAAGATGAAGCCGCCAGTGCGCGTGGTTTGTCCGGGAAAAGTGCATCGTAACGATGCGCCGGATGCTACGCACTCTCCGATCTTTCATCAGATCGAGGGTCTGGCTGTAGATACGAACATCACGTTTTCCGATTTGAAGGGAACGCTCGATCACGCGATGAAAGAGATGTTTGGATCAAGCGTGAGGACGCGGTTTTATCCGTCATTCTTTCCTTTCACCGAACCGAGCGCGGATGTGCAGATCAGCTGCATTTTTTGCGGAGGCCGCGGATATCGCGACGGCGGCGCTTGCCGCAACTGCAAGGCAAGTGGCTGGATTGAGTTGCTGGGCTGCGGTATGGTCGATCCCAATGTTTATGGATTCGTGGATTACGACCCGAAAAAAGTTAGTGGGTTCGCATTCGGCATGGGCGTAGAGCGAATTGCGATTCTGAAATATGGGGTCGATGATATTCAGTTGTTCTTCAACGGAGATGTAAGGTTCTTGGAGCAGTTCGCATAAAAAGCTTTTAGCCATTAGCTTTTAGCCATTAGCTTTTAGCTCTTAGCTGGAAGCCTGACCAAGCTAAGAGCCAAGAGCTAACAGCTAAAAGCTGACTTATGAAAATCTCTCCTCAATGGGTGCGCGATTTCGTTGACCTCAATGTCAACTACCATCAGCTTGCGGAAGATCTGACGCTGGCTGGGATCGCGGTCGAATCGGTTAGCGGCGAGGGTGATGAAACCATCTTCGAAATGGATATCACTACTAATCGTCCGGACGCGATGAATCATTACGGCGTGGCGCGGGAGTGTTCGGCTATTTACGACCTGCCGTTGAAGCCAATCGAGCCTCAGTTGCCCTTCCCGCCGGGCGGGGACGCCCGGCCTCCATTCCCTATCGAGATTCAGGATGAGCAAGGCTGTGCGCGGTTCACTGCGCGCATTGTTCGAAATGTAACAATCAAGCCGTCATCCGAAAAAATTACGCGTCGGCTCCAGTTGCTGGATCAGCGGCCTATCAACAACGCCGTGGACGCGACCAACTACACACTTTGGGAGATGGGCAAACCGACGCACGTATTCGATTTGGATTTGCTGGAAGGTGGGAAGATCGTAGTGCGGCGGGCGCGGGATGGCGAAACGCTCAAGACTCTCGACGGCGTGGAGCGCAAGCTGACTTCAGAAGACCTCGTGATTGCTGATGCGAAGAAGCCTGTCGGCATGGCTGGCACGATGGGCGGCTTCGACACCATGATTACCGAGAAGACGCGCAACATTCTGATTGAATCGGCGTGGTGGGATCCGGTGACGGTTCGCAAAATGTCGCGGCGGCACGGGCTGCACACGGACGCGTCGCATCGCTTCGAACGTGGTGCGGATTACGAGTCGACGGTGCTCTCCTCTGATCGCGTGGCCGAACTTATCCTGCAATCCGGCGGCGGCGAATTAGGTGGGATCGTTGATGTGATTGCGCGGAAGCTGGACTTGGCGCCGATCGCTTTGCATGTTTCCGAAGTGCAGCGCATTCTCGGCGAAAAGCTGGAGACTGGGGAAATCCTGCGCATTCTGCGGCGACTGGGATTCGAATTGATTCCGGAACCTGGAGATGAAGCTGAATTCACTGTACTGGTTCCGAGCTGGCGGCTGGATATCGAGCGCGAGATCGATGTGATTGAAGAAATCGCGCGGATGCATGGCTACGACAAATTCCCCAACACGCTGCCTGCGTATGTTGGCGCGGTCGTCGAGCAGCCCGACGCGCCGAAAGACAAGAAGCTGCGCACTTCTTTGCTGGCTTTGGGTTACGACGAAGCGATTTCGCTGACTTTCATCTCGCATCAGGATGCGGAACAGTTTTCTAATGTGCCAGTGATCGAACTGGCGAATCCATTGAGCGAAGAAGCTTCGGTAATGCGCACCTCGATGGTACCCGGCATGCTCAATATGTTGACCCACAATTTGAATCGGGGCAGCAACGACATTCGCTTGTTCGAGGCGGGAAATGTATTCGAGTGGGCAGGCGAGAAAACGGCGGAATTCAAGCGCATCTGCATGGGCGTGACCGGAAACGCATCGCTTGAAAGCGTGCACCGTCCGCCCCGACCGTTATCGTTTTTTGATGTAAAGGGTGACATGGAAACTTTGCTGGCCGCATTCCAGCGCACCAATCTCGAGTTCAAGCCTGATACGGCCGAATACTACCATCCGGGACGCTCGGCTCGGGCTGTGATGGATGGCGAGGTCGTGGCTCAATTCGGGCAGATCCATCCGGAGGTTGCGGCCGGACGCAAGCTCAAACAGGAAGTTTTTGTGGCCGAGCTTTATTTGGATCGTCTCTACAACCGTGGGTTGCGAGTGGTGCGGTACGAGGCTTTGCCGCGCTATCCGGCAGTGGAGCGCGACTTTTCTTTCATCTTCGACGATGCGGTTGAGTTCGTTAAGATTGAAAAAACGGTTGCTGGATTGGGGATGAGCGAACTCCGCAGTTTTGTTCCCGTGGAGATTTTTCGCGGCGGTTCGATTCCCGCGGGAAGATATTCCTTGCTGCTTCGGTCTACTTTTCAATCCAATGATCGTACTTTGCGCGAAGACGAAGTTGCGCGCTGGTCCGCGGAGATTGTTAAGGCCCTCGAGACTTTGGGCGGGACTCTGCGGGCTTCGTGATCGCTGGATTCATTCGGCTCTTTTCATCACAGAGGCACACAGTCACAGAGGATTCTCCTTGTTTGTGCTAGTCTGAGCCAATTATGGCTGATGTAGTTATCCAACCCAGGCATTTTCTCAGCGACAAAGTTGCGCACTTCACCGAGTCGGTCATCCGCGAGATGACGCGGCAGGCCATGCTGCATGGTGCGGTAAATCTGGCGCAGGGCTTCCCGGATTTTCCTGCGCCTGCCGAGATCAAGCGGGCGGCGCAAGAGGCGATTGCGGCCGATGTGAATCAGTATGCAATCACGTGGGGCGCGAAGAGTTTGCGCAATGCGATTGCTCGGCAGATGCAGGAATGGCAAGCCGTCACAGTTAATCCGGAGACACAGATCACCGTGTGCTGCGGATCGACCGAGGCGATGATTTCGACGCTGCTGGCGGTTTGTAATAAGGGCGACGAGGTGGTGATCTTCGAACCGTTTTACGAAAATTATGGACCCGACGCCGTGCTATCGGGAGCGAAACCGGTATTCGTAAAACTGCGTCCGCCAACTATGCCGGATGGCGAGTGGACTTTCGATGAAGCCGAACTGCGAGCGGCGTTTCATCCCCAGACTAAGGCGATTATCGTTAATACGCCCAATAATCCTACTGGCAAGGTATTCACGCTGGCGGAACTCGAACTGATTCGAGATCTGTGCGTGGAGTTCAACGTTCTCGCGATCACCGACGAGATTTATGAGCACATTCTGTACGACGGTGCCAAGCACATTTCGATGGCCACGCTCGACGGTATGAGCGAGCGGACGGTTACCATCAATGGCTTGTCGAAGAGTTACAGCGTGACCGGATGGCGAGTGGGATGGGCGGTTGCCCCGCCTGCCATCACAAACGCGATCCGCAAGGTTCATGATTTTTTAACGGTCGGCGCTCCAGCACCTATGCAAGAGGCCGGTGCGGTGGCTCTGACCCTGCCGCCAACTTACTACGAGAATCTCGCCAATGGATACAGAAGCCGGCGCGACCGGTTGATGCCGGCGCTGGCGGAAGCGGGCTTTCGCTGCTTTCGTCCACGCGGCGCTTATTACGTGATGACAGACATCAGCATTTTCGGATTCGCGCACGACGTCGCCTTCACCCAGCATTTGGTTAAGGAGATCGGCGTGGCGGCGGTTCCGGGGTCGAGTTTCTACAATGATCCCCGCGATGGAGCGAAGCAGGTCCGATTCGCGTTTTGCAAGAAAGATGCGACCCTGGATGAAGCGAGGAAACGACTGAGGAAGTTGCTGGACCGATAGAGCTGCCCGGCCGGACAGCCGAGGGCCGCTGTCCCCACACAAGCAACTCGCGCTACATCTCTGTTGATATCTCCAGAGAATTCTGCGGTATACTGCGCTAAAGTTCGAAATCTTTTCGGAGAAGAAGTGCAATCATGGTGGTGAGAATGGCAGAAGAAGTATCGGCGCAAGTTCCTTCTGATGATTTCCAGACGCTGGAACAAAAAGTCTATCGCACGATCGAGCTATATAAAGCTGCGCGGGACGCGCGGTCTGCATCTGAGCGCGATGCGCAGCGGTTGCGCGAGCAATTGGAGGAACGCGAAGAGGAAGTCGAAGGCCTGCGCCGCGAGATGGTCCAACTTCGGCAGGAACGCGAAGAGATACGTGGCCGCGTGGAAAAAATGCTGCAGCAGATCGACACGCTGACTGAAGAGCAGGCAGCGAGCTGAGGCCTGCTTTCAGGTTTCGTTGCGCGAAATAAGGAGTAGAAAAAGTTATGCCAAACGGCGCAAAGCAGTCCGCAGTGAGCAACGCTGACGACACCAGCGTCCGCGTGGAAATCTTCGACCAGGCTTACAATCTTCGCGGCTCAGATGCGAATTACATCATGAAGCTCGCGGAATACGTCGATGCAAAAATGCGCGCTGTCGCCAAGCAGACGCAGACGGTCGATACGGTGCGCCTGGCTGTGCTAGCTGCGCTGAATATTGCCGACGAATATCATCTGCTGAAGCGGAACCAGGAGGGCGGAGGGAGCGACTACCTGAAGCGAGCGCATCATCTGGCTGACGCGCTCGATGAAGTGCTTGAGGAAAAGCGCAAAGCTGGATGAATCTCGGCTAGCGTTTCCCCCAAGTTCTCGCAACAACTCCGCGAATCCTATTGCTGAATGCTCGTATCGGCCCGGGCCGGCTTCTCGGTCACTTGCTGCGGACTGGGCAATTGCGAACGATCCCACCCGCCTCCCAAAGCCTCAATCAGCGCCACCGCGGCTGTCATCTCTTGCACCTGAAGATTGTTGAGTGTCAGTTGGTCCGAAAGCAACGTGTTCTGCGCAATCAACACATCGACGTAGGGATCAATGCCAGTCTCATAGCGGGCCTCTTCCAGCTTGAGGAACGTTTGCGCCGAATTCACCGCCTGCTGCTGCTGCAGAATTCCTTTGGACATGATTCGGACCTCAGCAAGCCCATCTTCCACTTGCTGGAAGGCGTTGAGCACGACCTGACGGTAGCCGGCAACATCCGCGTTGTAGGTGGCGACATATTGTTGGACGGTAGCGCGGCGCAGGCCAGCATCGAAAATGGTTTCTGAGACCGATGTGCCGACCGACCAGAAGCGACTCGGCCAGGACAGCCACTTAGTGAAAGCCGAGCTCTCAAACCCGCCGGACGCGCTTAAGGTTAGATTCGGAAAATAGGCCGCATAAGCGATACCGATGGCCGCATTCGCTTGCGCCATCGTGCGTTCGGCGGCCGCAATGTCGGGCCGACGCTCTATCAGTTCCGACGGCACCCCAATGGGAATCGGCGGCGGCGCAGTGGTCATGGGCTTCACAGGAATGGAAAAGCCTGAAGCGGTCCGGCCCACCAACGTTGCAATTGCGTGCTCGTATTGCGCTCGCGCGACAGCGACATTGGTTGCGCCCGCCTCCGCGCTCTGCAGAGTGGTTTCAGCTTCAACTACGGAACTCTGGTCGGCGATGCCAGTTTCGTATTGCGCACGAGTCAGTTCGAGTTCTTTCTGGTCGGCCACGACGGTGTCGTCGTAAATTCTCTGCAGCTCGTCCTGACCTCTGATTTCGAAAAAGAATTCTGCCAGACTTCCCTGTTCGATCAGACGCTCATTCTCAAGATCCGCGGCGCTGACTTGGGCAGCGTATTGGGATTGGTGAACGGTGTTGCGAATCCGTCCCCAAAGATCGGGCTCCCACGATGCTTCGAGCGGCAACGAATAGACGGTTGTCTGCAGTTGTCGTACGGCTGGGCCTGTACCGGTCGCGGTGACCGGCGTCGTTCCCAGATTCCCAGAGGTTCGCGATCGGTTAAAGGACGGCGCAACGCCGAGCGTCGGGAAATACTGCGCACGGGCTTCACGCACGATTGCACGAGCCTCCATGAAATTCTCGTAAAACTGTTTAATTGTCTGATTGTTGATGTTCAGTTGCTCTTCGAGCGCGTTAAGTTCGGGATCGTTGAAGATTTCCCACCACTTGCCTCGCAGCTTGGCATCGGCCGGTTGTGCGACTGTCCATCCTTCATTTTCCTTGAACTGGGTGGGCGACTCTTTGTAGACCGCCGCAGGCGGCTGCGCGGGCGGCGGTTGGTGATACTTCGGCCCGACTACGCAGCCTGAAAGCAGCAAAGAGAGCAAAGCGCATACCCAAATAGTGCGTCGCGCCGGTTTTTGTCTGAAGCCCATATACGTTTCCGCCTACCTGACTGTTCCTCTTAGCTAGCCTCCGTGACTGGTGATGTTAGGCTATCGCGCGTCTTCCCCAGCATTCGCAGACGCAGCCGGTCGAGGAACAGATATACGACGGGAGTAGTATAGAGCGTGAGCATTTGACTCACGATCAGTCCGCCCACGATCGTGATACCCAGCGGTCTGCGCAACTCGGAACCAGTCCCGGTGCCGAAGGCCAGCGGTAACGCCCCGAACAGCGCGGCCATCGTCGTCATAAGGATCGGACGGAAGCGCAACATGCAGGCCTCGAAAATCGAGTCCGCTGTGCTCTTGCCTTCTTCCCGTTCGGCGACCAGCGCGAAATCGATCATCATAATTGCGTTTTTCTTCACGATTCCAATCAGCAAAACGATTCCGATAATGGAAATCACGTTCAAGTCGATCTTGAAAAGCATCAGCGCCAGCATCGCGCCTACACTGGCCGACGGCAGCGTCGAAATAATAGTCAGCGGATGCATCAGACTCTCATAAAGAATGCCGAGCACGATGTAAACCGCCAGCAGCGCTGTCGCTACCAGCATGGGTTCGGTGCTCAGCGATTGCTGATATGCCTCCAGGGTACCGGCAAAGAAGCCGCGGATAGTCGAGGGCGTGCCTAATCTCTGCTGCATGAGTGCAATGCGCTGCGTGGCGTCGCTTAAAGAAACGCCTGGCGCCAGATTAAAAGAGACGGTTACGGACGGAAACAATCCGGTGTGATTTACAGATAAAGGAGTGGTCCCGGATTGAGAGCTCGCCACTGCGCCCAACGGGATAACGCCGCTATTGGAAGTGTGCTCGTAAATATATTTCAGGCCCTCCGGGCTCGCCCAATATTGCGGAGCGACCTCAAGAACCACGTAGTACTGGTTCAGTTGCGTGTAAATAATCGAGACTTCAGATTGGCCGAAAGCCTGGTAAAGGGAAGAATCGAGTGTCTGCGCCGTCAATCCCAATCTGGCAGCGGTCGCACGATCGTAGGTTAACAACTCTTCGCGCCCGCCATTCTGCTGATCGGAATTCACATCCTGCAGGCCGGGCAGCTTTTTCATTTCGCTTAAAAGGATGGGCCCCCATTTCGAAAGGTCCACAACGTTGTCGCACTGGATAGTGTATTGATAAAGAGCGTTGCTCGACCTGCCTCCGATGCGCAGATCCTGCGCAGCCTGCAAAAAGGCAGATGCCACAGGCAAACGATTCAATTTAGGGCGCAGCCGGTTAATGATTTGCGGGGCGCCGATTTTGCGCTCATTGAGCGGTTTCAGAGCCATGTAAATAAATCCGCCGTTGGTAGCGCCGTTGCCGCCGGTGTACGCCGTTACGTTGGCGACCGCAGGGTCGCTCTTGATCACCGTTACCAACTGCCGGATTGAATTGTCCATCACGGCGAACGAAGCATCCTGCGGACCTTGTACGCCTCCTACGATTGCCCCGGTATCCTGCTGCGGGAAAAAACCTTTGGGGATTTTGATGATCAGCACAACATTAAGGGCGATGGTCAACAGCAGGACCACCAGCATCAGCCCGGAATTGTCCAGTGCCCACAACAAAGTGCGACGATAGGTTTCGAGCATCCACGCGAAGAATTTGTCGCTCGCCTGATAAAGCCTGCCATGCTTTTGTTCTTTCTCCGCTTTTAGCAGATGAGCGCACATCGCCGGAGTTGTGGTCAAGGAAATTACCATCGACACTACAATTGCCGTCGAAAGCGTAATCGCGAACTCGCGAAATAGACGGCCGACAATGCCGCCCATCATCAGAATCGGAATGAAAACCGCAACCAGTGAAACGCTGATGGTAAAAACTGTTGAGCCGATCTCCTGCGCGCCTTTTAGCGCCGCCGCGAAGGGCTGCATCCCCTGTTCCAAATGACGAGCAATGTTCTCCATCACCACGATGGCATCATCGACTACGAATCCAGTCGAAATCGTAAGTGCCATCAGCGAGAGATTGTCGAGGCTGTAGCCGAGGAGATACATCACGGCGAAGGTTCCGATCAGAGAAACAGGGACTGCAATACTCGGAATTAAGGTTGCACGCCCGTTGCGTAGAAAAACGAAGACCACCAGAACCACCAGCGCCACCGATATCAGCAACGTGCGCTCGACATCAGTGACTGAGGCACGAATCGTGGTCGTGCGGTCAAGAACAATGGTGGTGTCGATACCCGCAGGAATCGAAGCTTTGAGGAATGGCAACTGTGTACGAATATTGTTGACGGTCTGAATGATGTTCGCGCCCGGCTGGCGGAAGATAATCACCGTGACCGAAGGAATGCCATTCAGATATCCGGCGGAACGGACGTTCTGCACGTCATCGGTGACATTGGCTACATCCGAGAGTCGGATCGCTGCCCCGTTGTGATAGCCGATGACCAATGGTCTGTAATCCTCGGCTTTTGAAATCTGATCATTGGCAATGATGTCGGCCGACACCACACCGTCGGACCACTGGCCTTTGGCAAGGTCTGCGTTCTGTGTGCTCAGCACCGATTGCACGTTGGCAAGCGTCAGTCCATTGTTGTTCAACTGAGTCGGATTGACGTCAACCCGCACCGACGGCAAGGAACTGCCGCCCACAGCAACCTGACCCACTCCGTTTATCTGCGATAGCTTCTGCTCCATGACCGTGGAAGCTTCGTCGTATAGCTTGCCGCGATCGAATTTGCTCGAGGTGAGTCCGATGATCATGATCGGGGCGTCGGCGGGATTCACTTTCCGGTAAGTGGGATTAGCGGGCAGATTCGCCGGCAAATATGTCCGCGCCGCAGCGATCGCCGCTTCGACGTCGCGCGCAGCGCCATCGATATTACGGCTCAGATCGAACTGTATCGTGATTGAGGTGCTTCCCAGCGAGCTTGCCGAAGTCATCTCCGACACGCCGGCGATGTGGCCGAACTGCCGCTCGAGCGGAGTGGCAACCGAAGAAGCCATGATCTGCGCGCTGGCTCCGGGCAAAGAGCCAGATACGGAGATAGTGGGAAAGTCAACTTGTGGCAAAGGAGAAACTGGCAGAACAAGAAACGCAATTGCGCCGGCGATGGCAATAGCGATGGTCAGCAATGTCGTTGCCACGGGCCGGCGGATAAATGGATCTGACAGGTTCATGCTTGCGCTTCCGGTTCTCCCACGGTGCGTGGCTGTTCCGCTCCGCGCCAACGGGAAAATCTTTGCCCCAGGCTGTCAAAGAAGATGTAAATCACCGGCGTGGTGTAGAGAGTGAGTGCCTGGCTCAAGATGAGTCCACCGACCATGGCGATTCCTAAGGGGCGGCGAATCTCCGAGCCGATGCCGGTGCCAAGAGCCAACGGAAGGCCGCCAAGCAACGCGGCCATGGTGGTCATCATGATCGGGCGGAAACGCAGCAGGCTGGCCTCATAGATCGCGTCGGTCGAATTCTTGCCGTGCTCGCGCTCTCCCTCAAGAGCGAAATCGACCATCATGATTCCGTTTTTCTTCACAATTCCGATCAGCAGGATAATGCCGATAATCGCCACCACACTCAGGTCCTGGCCAAACAACATGAGCGCCAGCAGCGCGCCCACGCCCGCTGAGGGCAGAGTTGAAAGAATCGTGATCGGGTGGATGAAACTTTCGTACAGCACGCCCAGAACGATATATACAGTCACGAGCGCAGCCAGAATCAGCAGCGCCTCGTTTGACAGCGAGTTCTTGAACGAGGCCGCAGTACCCTGAAAGTCCGCCTGCAAGCTCGGAGGAAAGTGCATGTTCTGCTGCACTTTGTCGATGGCGGTGATAGCGCTTCCCAAGGCGGCGTTGGGCGCGAGATTGAATGACACCGTAACTGCCGGGAATTGTCCTTGATGATTGATAGAGAGCGCTTCGCTGGCGCGGTGGAAGTGGGCGAATGCGCCCAGCGGGACGGCATTGCTCATCGCCGAAGTTATAACTGTATTCTGGGACGCGCTAGCCGAATTGTTGGCCGGGGACAGCGCATTCGTTGGCGGGATGAGCACGCCCGAGGACGGGGTGTATGGCACTGAAGTCGTGATGGCATTCGATCCCGCAGAAGCGGATCCAGACGACGAAAACGAGTTGGATGCTCCCGGTCCCGATGTTCCAGATGAAGCGTTGGCCTGGATGTACAAGTCTTGCAGCACGTTCGGATCCTGCTGGTACTGCGGCAGAGCTTCAAGCACCACGTGATACTGATTGAGCTGCGTGTACATCGTGTTGATCTGGCGCTGCCCCAAAGCGTCGTACAAAGTGTTATCGATGGTCGCAGGCGCAATGCCAAGGCGCGAAGCCGTGACTCGGTCGATGATCATCGACACTGCCAGCCCACCGGTCTGTTGGTCAGTGGCCACGTCCTCGAGTTGCGGCAGATTTTTCAGTTTCGCCACGAAGCGATTGGTCCAATCATTGAGTTCGTTCGCGTCAGGATCTTCCAGCGTGTACTGATATTGGGTGCGGCTCACGCGGTCATCCACCGTAATGTTCTGCACCGGCTGCATGTACAGCGTGACTCCTTGCACGTTCTGAAGTTTGGACTGCAGCCGCCGGATGAGATCTGCAGCGCTGATATGACGCTGCTCCAGAGGTTTCAGATTGATCGACATGCGACCGCTGTTGAGGGTCGTATTGGTACCGTCAGCTCCGATAAATGAGGAAAGACTTTGCACTGCCGGATCTTGCAGGATGACTTTGGCCAGCTCCTGCTGCTTCTCCGCCATGGCATTAAAGGAGATGGTTTCCGGGGCCTGCGAAATGCCTTGAATGACGCCGGTATCCTGCACCGGGAAAAATCCTTTGGGAATGACAATGTAAAGAAAGATCGTAAGCAGCAGGGTCCCGAGCGCTACGAAAAGTGTGATGGTCTGATACTCGAGCACAACTTTTAAGGTCCGGCCGTAGAACGCGATCATTTTTTCGAACATGCGTTCCGAGGCTTGGTAGAAGCGTCCCTGCTCTTCTTTCGGCTCGTGCCGCAAAATTCGCGCCGCCATCATTGGAGTCAGGGTCAGCGATACCACGGCGGAAATAACAATCGTGACCGCGAGGGTCACGGCAAATTCGCGAAACAGACGACCCACAACATCGCCCATGAATAGCAGCGGAATCAGCACGGCGATCAATGAAACTGTCAGCGAAACAATCGTGAAACCGATCTGTTCCGCACCCTTCAGGGCCGCTTGCATCGGCGGATCGCCCTGCTCGATGAAGCGCGAAATGTTTTCGATCATGACGATGGCATCGTCAACCACGAATCCGGTCGCGATGGTGAGCGCCATCAGCGAGAGGTTATCGAGACTGTATCCAAGCGCGTACATGGCGGCAAAGGTACCAACCAGGGACAGCGGTACGGCCACACTGGGGATGATGGTTGCGTACAAACTTCGCAGAAACAGAAAGATGACCAGGACCACCAGCCCGATCGTAAGCATTAATTCGAACTCGACGTCGGAGACAGAAGCCTGGATAGCCGTGGTCAAATCGGTAAGTATCGTGACCTGAACCGAGGCCGGAAGATTGGTTTCCAGTTGCGGCAACAGCGCCTTGATGCTCTTGACCACGCTGATGGTGTTGGCGCCCGGTTGCCGCTGAATGTTGAGAATGACGGAGGGCGTTTGGTTCATCCACGCCGCCAGCTTATTATTCTCGACGCCATCGACGACAACTGCCACGTCTGTGAGCATCACCGGCGCGCCATTGCGATAGGCGACGACCACACTGCGATAATCAGCGCTGCTCACCAATTGATCGTTCGCGTCGATCTGGAAGTCCTGATGCGGTCCATCGAAGTTGCCCTTGGCGGCGTTTACGCTGGCCTGCACGAGAGCTGTGCGCACGTCCTCGAGATTGATTCCGTAAGATGAAAGCGCGACCGGATTGGCCTGAATCCGCACGGCGGGTTTCTGGCCGCCGCTGATGCTCACCAGCCCTACTCCATTCAATTGCGAAAGCTTTGGCGCAAGCCGCGTGTCCACCAGATCTTCCACCTGTGACAAAGGAACAGAACCGGAAGTGATGGCCATGGTAAGAACGGGCGCGTCAGCGGGATTTGTTTTGCTGTAGACCGGCGGGGCAGGCAGGTTGGAAGGCAGATAACTTTGCGCAGCATTGATCGCGGACTGCACTTCCTCTTCGGCGACGTCGATGTTAAGAGTCAGGCTGAACTGCAAGACAACGACAGAAACGCCTCCCGAACTGGTAGACGTCATCTGGCTGAGCCCTTGCAATTCACCGAATTGGCGTTCCAACGGTGCGGTGACCGTGGTCGCCATCACGATCGGACTCGCGCCCGGATAAAAGGTAAGAACCTGGATAGTTGGGTAATCGACCTGGGGCAGAGCTGAAACCGGCAATTGCCTAAAGGCGACGATGCCGACGAGCAGGATCGCCGCCATCAGCAGCGCGGTCGCAACCGGCCGCATGATGAATGGTCGGGACGGGCTCACGGGGATTGGCTCTCGGTGGAAGCAGCGGGCGGGGGTTGCTTGGAAATTACAACCTTAG
Source organism: Terriglobales bacterium (assembly GCA_036008085.1). Lineage (GTDB taxonomy): Bacteria > Acidobacteriota > Terriglobia > Terriglobales > Acidobacteriaceae > JABDBE01. The sequence continues at coordinate 7,816 of DASYOD010000085.1, read as the reverse complement.
CTCCGTTTTGCAGCTTCTCAAAGCTGCTGGTAGCGACCGTGTCTCCTGGATTTATGCCAGTCACGGCAGTCTGTCCAGCGTCCGTCACGCCGACCTTGATGTTGCGGATCTGGGCGGCGCCATTCTGAATCAGGTAGACAAATGATGTCTGTCCATTCTGCTGAATAGCAGCGCTCGGAATCAACGTGGCTCCCTGCAAGGTATCCACGAGCAGCTTTGTGTTTACAAACTGATTAGGAAACAGAGCGCCGTCTTTGTTATCAAAAATCCCCCGCATCTTGACCGTGCCCGTCGTCGTGTCGATCTGGTTGTCGAAGGTGAGCAGCTTTCCGGTTCCCAGATTCGTTTGTTGCGCCCGATCGAGAGCGAGGACCTGCAGTTGCTTCCCTTTCCGGGTCTGCGCCTCTACCTGAGGCAGGTCGTCTTCGGCGATGGTGAAGATCACGGTGATCGGCTGAACCTCGGCGACGACAACCAGGGCCGTCGTCCCGTTCGCCTGAACCACGTTGCCGGGATCAACGAGGCGTAGACCGACTCGTCCTGGGATCGGCGCGGTTATATGACAGAATCCGACTTGGACACGGTCAAACTTCACCGTGCCTTCGTCATTCTTTACCGTGCCCTCATCCTGCAGCACGATTTTTTCCTGATCGTCGAGAGTCTGCTTCGGGATGGCGTTCCTCGCCCACGCTTCTTGATACCGCTGCAAATCCATTTTTGCCTGTGCGAGCACGTTGATATCACGCTCGAGCGCGCCTTCGGCCTGCATCAGCTGCGCTTCAAAGGGCCGCGCATCGATATCGATCAACGCCTCGCCCTTGCGAACCAGTTGACCTTCCTTGTAATAGACCTTACTGATCATGCCAGTGACTTCGCTGGTGATCGAAGCGGTATAAACCGGGGTGACAGTGCCAATGGCGACCAGATACACCGGAATATTCCCTTGTTGCGCGACTGCGGCGGTGACTGTGACCGGTCCAGTTACGGCGCGACGCGATGACGGAGCGGCACTCTGGTCCTCGTGGTGATGCAACACCAGGTAGAAAATTACCGCGAAAGTCAGCAGCAGCGCGGCCCAAACGAAAAACCGCTGCCACCCGAACTTGTGGGGCGTGCTGGGAGGCGGCAACTGGTGCTGCGGGTCGATAGACGAAGCAGGCTCTTTGGTTTCCATCCGATTTTCTTGCATTCAGTCGATGTAACCCAGCCCTCCCAGTTGGAGGTATGTGAAGGGCATGCCACCCCGTTTATTCACTTCTGTACTTTGCATTGAGCGGTTTTAACCTAGCCTTTAGGTTCACTAAGCGGTCGCATGCTTTCGCACACCTATCTGCAGGCTTCTCCCGAAACCTGACCCAATCAGATGCACTCCTTGAGCGTCTCGTTTACTAGAACCTCGTAAATCGCTTCTCTGATAGAAACACCGTTTGACACCCGATAGGGTAAAGAATGGACAAGAGAATGTAAATGTTCGTAAATGAATGGGACTCGACCTTGATACGCCAACGATTCAACACAGCCAGATGAATTTACTCGTCCGCAGGCACGGCAGCGGACTTTTGGAGTTAAGGTCGAAGCTGATCTTTCTGTTTCCGGAGCGCTTCTTCGTAAGCTTGCCTCGGGTCGCGTCCAGTGACTTGTTTGTACCACGCCGGATGGAAGGTCCAGGCCCACGGTTCGCTGACCGAACCGCGTGTCATCGCCTGAAAAGTTCCCGGTTCGCCGATGGTACTGAGGTAGATGTGGATGAAGATTCCACCCAACATGATTATTGCGGAGACATCGTGAAGGATGTAACTGATCGCGACCGGCCAGCGTCCAAAGGTTGGCGCACCCGCCCAGAGAATGATTCCGGTAATCAAGTAGACGATGCAGCCGGCGACAATCTCCCAGAACATTGCCTTCTGGCCGGCATTGAAGAAGCCTGTGTCAGGTGATTCGAGTGTTTCTTCGCCCGATACAACTCGCCTGATGTTTCGAATCCACTTCGTGTCGGTTTTCGCCCACGCCATGGGTCTGATCCAGTTCAACGTCTGGAGCCCAAAGAAGAAAACAAAGAACAGGCCGAACCAAGGATGCAGCTCGCGAGCCAATGGTCCGCCACCGAAAAGCGGTGTGAACCAGCGGAACAGCCAGGGAAGATAGACTCCGAATCCGGAGAACAATGCCAGAAAAAAGAAGAGCGCGACCATCCAGTGCAGAAACCGCGTATACACCGGATGACGCATTAGCTCGCCGATGTAAACTTCGGTTCTGCCTATGCGCTCAAAGGTGCGGCGGGCTTTTTCGTCGAATCTTTCAACTGCGGTAGCCATCGGCGCCCTCCTTCTTTGGCGGTTCGGGCTGCGGCCTGCGCGGACCGACCCCCACATAGTGGAGGGCTACACCCAGAAGTCCGAACATGGCGAATGCGCCAAGCACAGGTTTGAACAGCCACTTCCATACCGTGTAGCTCCACGGAATGACGGGATTCTTCGGCAATCCTCCGTAGCGTTCGGGATCGGTGGCGTCGTGCAGAACGTAAATGACGTGCGTACCGCCGATAGATTGCGGGTCGTAGACGCCCGCGTTTTCGAATCCGAAGTTATCGCGCAGTTGTTTCGAGCGTTCCTCTGCGATGAACTTCATGTCATCTTTGCTGCCAAACTTCAGGCAGCCAGTCGGGCAAGCCTTGATGCAAGCCGGTTCCAAACCTTGACCCACGCGGTCCGAGCAGAGCGTACACTTGTAAACTTTCTTGGTCGCAGGATTGAATTTCGGAATGTTGTAGGGGCATCCCGAAACGCAGAACTCGCAGCCAATGCAGTTTTCCTGCTGAAAATCGACGATGCCGTTGGCGTATTGCACAATGGCGCCATCTGCCGGGCAAGCGCGCAGACAGCCGGGATCGGCGCAGTGCATGCATTGGTCTTTGCGCATGAGCCACTGAATAGTGCCATCACCATTCTGGTGCTCGTTGAACTTGATCAGGTTCCAGAAATTCCAGCGTGTCTCCGGCATCGTCTGATAAGTGTTGTCGAATGTCGTCGCGCCAAACGGCATGTCATTCCATTCGACGCAAGCGACCTCGCACGCCTTGCAGCCGATGCAGGTCGTCGTATCTACGAGTTTGCAGACTTCGTAGTCGCGTTGTACATCGAAACCGGGAGCAGGTCCGGAGTGTCCCGAGATTTGCTTAACCTGAAGCGTCTTTCTGTCGCTCATATTAGCCGTCAGCTTTCAGTTGTCAGCTATCAGTTCTTGCAAGCCGCCTACTGAGAGCTGACGGCTGAAAGCTGATAGCTGCATTTACGCCTTCTTGATGTTCACCAGGAAACCCTTGAACTCCGGCGTGTACGCGTTCGGGTCGACCACCGTCGGAGTCAACTGATTGGTTAGCGTCTTCGCGGTCTTGCCTTCGTCCTCGGAGATGCCACGGAATCCCCAGTGAATTGGAATTCCGATCTGAAACATTTCTTTCCCATCGATCTTCATGGGGCGGATGCGGCGCGTAACCATTGCCTTCGCGATGTAATGGCTGCGTGCACTGGTGACTAGCACTTTTTCGCCGCCAAGGATTCCCATCTGCTCAGCTAACTCGTGGGGAACTTCCACGAAGGGCTCGGGCACAAGTTGCACGTTCATCGGATTGTTCTTGGTCCAGTAGTGATAGTGCTCGGTGAGCCGATAGGTCGTGCAAATGACGTTGAATCCCTGCTCGACGGTGCCGTACTTATCCAGATCGGTCTTATATTTTTTCACCACCGGGTTGTTCGACACGTTGGGGTGAAGCAGATTCGCGATTGGACTTTCGATGGGTTCGTAGAATTCTGGAAATGGGCCGTCGGCCATCGCACTCAAGGGCACGAATATGCGTCCAACGCCCTCAGGATTCATGATGAACGGCCCCATGTGGTCCTTGGGCGCGGAGTCGGGTTTGAAGTCAGGCACATCGTTGCCCAACCACGACTGCTTGTTTTCATCCCACCAGACCTGGGTACGAGAAGGATCCCAAGGTTTGCCATTTATATCGCACGACGCGCGGTTGTAGAGCACGCGCCGATTCGCAGGCCACGACCATGCCCAGTTGGGATAAATGCCGAGGCCAGACGGATCCTCAGTTCCACGGCGTTGGATCATGCCGCCAGCTTCGGTCCATGACCCGGAATAGATCCAATTGCCGCAAGAAGTTGTTCCATCGTCCTTGAGCCAGGCAAACCCGGGTAACTGCTGACCGGCTTTGATCGTGACGTTTGTCTTGGGATCGGTGAGGTCGGCCAGCGCTTTGCCGTTGATCTCCTTCGCAACTTCCGCAAGTGACGGGGTATACGGAGTGGTGTAGGCGAAGGTTGCGTTCAGAACGGGATTAGGGAACTTGCCCCCTTCTTTCTGGTAAAGCTCGCGTACTTTGAGAAAGATAGTTGCGAGAATATCCTGATCGAGACGCGCTAGTCCCGGCGGCGGAACTGCAATCTGTTTCCACTGCAACCAGCGCGCTGAGTTGGTAAACGATCCGTCTTTCTCGGCGAAGCCGGCGCCTGGCAGCCGATACACGGTGGTATTGATCTGCTTCTGCTCGTCAGCGGTAATTCCCGGCGCGCGCCAGAACTCACTGGTCTCGTCAGGATAAATTTCGCACACCACCAGCCAGTCCGCTTTCTTCAGCGCGGCGATGTTCTTCTCTGAGTCCGGACCAATCATCACCCCATTCATGCCAAAGGCAAAAATACCCTTCACTTTGCCCTCGTACATGTCGTTCCAAATGTTCACCCAGGAATAGTTGCGGTCGATCTTCGGAAGGTAGTTAAATGCAAAATCGTTTTCTTTGGTGGCGGCTGGTCCGTACATCGCTTTGAGTAAGGAGACCACGAACTTCGGCGTGTTCGACCAGTAGTTCATCGAATCCCAGGGATCGGGTTTAGCCGACGTCGGGGTGATTCGTTTTAGGTAGGTTGCGAGATCAGTGTCGGCGGGACTCGGCACTTTCAGATAGCCAGGCAGGTTGTCGAAGATTCCTGCCATATCGGTTGCGCCCTGAATGTTGGAGTGGCCTCGCAGCGCGTTCACGCCTCCGCCGGCGCGCCCAATGTTTCCGAGAATCAACTGCAGCATGGCTGCGGTGCGAATGATTTGAGTTCCGAAGCTATGTTGCGTCCAGCCAACCGCGTAAATAATCGTGGCAGCTTTCTTCATATCCCCGTCTTTTCGGACGGACGTAAACATGTCGGCAGCTTTGAGGAATTGATCTTTCGGAATCCCGGTAATGCGCTCGACCATCTCCGGCGTATAACGCGAGTATTGCTGTTTAAGCAATTGGAAGACGCAGCGCGGATGTTGCAGCGAAAGATCGAATGCAGTTTTCGGCGGCAACAGCGGCCCAGGCGCGGCTCCGCCTTTGGCTCCGGCTGGACTTGCGCCTTGGTAGCCTTGTCCTTCCTGCTTGGGAGCGCCCGCCTGGTTACCGCCCGGCGCGTGTGTGGCGCCGGAATTCAGGGACGCCGGAGTCGGCATCACAGATTTACCCGTCAGGTCTCCACCTTCTTCGTAATTCCAAGTCGACTTATCGTAGGTCTTTTTCTCGGGATCAAAGCCGGAGTACAAACCGTCTTCCGGAAGCTTGAATCCGTCTTTAATAATGAAGGCGGCGTTGGTGTAATTGACGAGATAATCGTGCGCGATGCGGTTATTCGCGATGGCATAGTTGATCACTCCGCCGAGGAAGGCGATATCCGCGCCCGCACGAATCTGCAAATAAAGATCAGCGTTGGCCGCTGTGCGGGTCAGCCGCGGATCGACCACGATAGTCTTGGCATTGCGGTGAATCTTGGCTTCCACCGCCCATTTGAAGCCGCAAGGATGGTTCTCAGCTGGATTGCCGCCCATGATCAACATCATGTCGGTGTTCTTGATGTCGATCCAGCCATTGGTCATTGCACCGCGTCCGAATGTGGGCCCCAAACTGGAGACCGTTGGGCCGTGTCAAACCCGAGCCTGGTTTTCCAGGTAGCAGACCCCCAGGCTGCGCATGCTTTTGACCACAAGATAATTGAACTCGTTAGTATCGGTACAGCCGCCGGTGAAGGCAATGCCTTCGCAGCGATTCACGGTTTTACCCTGAGCGTCTTTTTCGACGAAGGTGTCGTCGCGCGTCTTCTTCACTTTCTGCGCGATCTCGGCATAGGCTTGCTCCCAGGAAATGTCTTCCCAATCGGTTGCTCCAGGCCGCCGCACTTGCGGCTTAAGCAGGCGTCGATCGTTCAGAATGTCTTGTTCGAGCGATGAGCCTTTCGGGCACAACGTCCCGCGGTTAATGGGATGGTCAGGATCGCCTTCGACGTGAACCACCTGCGGGATTGCGTTCTTTGCTTTGTCGCCCAACGTATAAATGATGACGCCGCAGCTCACCGAACAATAAGGACAGGTGCTGCGAGTTTCCGTGGCGCGTGAAATCTTGAGGCTCGACGTCTGGGCGTAAACAGGAGTCAAATCAAATCCGAGAGCGGATAGGCCCACTCCTCCTGCGATTGTGCTTTTAAGGAAAGTGCGGCGGGACAGGTCCATCTTGCGGCCTCCGACGAAATTGGCAAAGCTCGAAACTGCCAGCAAAGTCAGCGACAACAAATCTAAGCGCGAGACGGAGGTTGCACGGTACCTGGCCGGAAATAAAACACCCAAGCCTTCGCTTATTGCGGAGAATATAAACCTGTGGGAAGCCGGAAGTCAATCCAACCAGCGGACTACAGCCAGATACGACTTTGCACCTGAATGCTCGCCTCTCCGAGTTCGTTTGCTTGCAGCCTCGACTCCCTTGATAATCACTGGCATGAAATCTTCGCCTTGGCAGCGTCGCATCCAGCGAGCCGAAAAGCTGGCAAACGAATATTCATTCGCTTCCGAGATACTCAGCTTTTACGCAAGTATTGCGCGCTTTCAGCAGGAACTCTATAGCCGATTGGAGGCTGAGTCAGAGAAAGCCGTTGCTACCCCGTATTCTTCCGGCCCACCTGAGCTGAAGACGCTCATCGTCAGTTTTGGTCCTTTCCTGGTCGTAGTTGAAAAGCACGCGCCGGCACCTCTCGTCGCAATTGCTCGCGAGCTGCGGACGTCGTCGGAATCCTGGTCAGAGTTGCTAGATCAGAGCTGGAGTCCGTCTGAATCAGCCGATTGTCCTGAGAAATTCTTAGCGCGAGCCTTACTGCAGCCCTACGCGGAGTTATTGCGGGTGCGCTCTGTGATGAAACCCAACGATTACACTCACGCAACTTGTCCGTTCTGCGGCCGCAAAGCGGGTCTCGGTGTGTTGCGGCCACAGGGAGACGGCGCGAGTCGTTTATTAATGTGCTCGTTCTGTCTGGCTGAATGGGAGTTTCGCCGAATCCTTTGCCCAAACTGCGATGAGCAGGACAACAAGAAGCTCCCGGTTTATACCGCCAGCGACTTCGATTACATCCGCGTAGAGTGCTGCGACACCTGCAAAACCTACATCAAGAGCGTGGACTTAAGTAAGAACGGTCTGGCCGAACCAATGGTCGACGAGATTGCCGCCGCGCCGCTCGACCTGTGGGCCCAGCAGCATGGATATTCCAAACTGCAACTCAATCTGATGGGAATGTGAAGCTAAAACAACAAACCCTCCCAGGGAGTCTGAGAGGGTTGAAGAAATACCGGACTTTTAGGTCATCAGGCGCGGACGACATTACCCGCCTGGAACCCCTTGGGGCCCTTCAGCAGATCAAACTCCACGGTTTCGCCCTCATTCAGCGTGCGGTAACCATTCTCCTGGATGGCGGAGAAATGAACGAAGACGTCTTCCCCTGTGGACCGCTGGATAAAACCG
>DASYOD010000084.1:0-2790 GCA_036008085.1 Terriglobales bacterium | reverse complement strand
GGTCCCCGAATGGCACAGTCCCAGCGAGCGATGCAGATCGGCGACAGCTTGGGGTCTATCCTACTTGTAGGTAGAGGCGGCGGGTTTTGCGCTAGCGGGGTTGGGTATGGACCGTTGCAAAAGGCGCGCGAGTTCAGCCTCGGGATCATGGATAGCTTGCGTTATCAGATTTGTACCATACCGAAAAAGGGTCGCGACATTGGTTCGATACCAACAACATTCTGTCATCCTCGGGGAGAGTCCGCACAAAAACCGAAACCTGTGCAGGCTCTCCGGTGAGGTCAGCGTTGCCGCCACCAAGCGGTGGTTTCCATCCAAGATGGTGAGGGATTCGCTCTCGCTGAGGCCGATCAGAAGGACGGCTCCGGGGTCGATATCCAAGCGAAGCCAGTCGCGGAGCGCGGCGATTTTGGTGAGAAATGCGTCTTCGACCACCTTGTCGTTGTCGAACGTGCGGATTTGTTCGACCACTGCCGGCACGGCGAAATTGCCCCGGGCGAGCTTCCGCCATCGGGCCCGAGGAAACACTCGAATCTGGCCCAAGTCTGCCGCCCGGACGTCGACCTCAAACCATTCCGTTCCCAGGGGCAGTTCGCTCCACAACGAAAGGTATCGAATAAACAAAAGGGCACGGCGCTTTGCATTTTCGGTGACATCGTCGAGGTCTGGTCGTGTCACGAGTCCGTGCAGCACTTCCTGGTACTGCTCGAATGCGGGCTTGTTGAAATCGTTCTTCAGAAATTCCGCAATGACCTCATCTTCCGAGACCCGCCGAATAATCCTGATCGACTGAGATCCCGCGGTTATTTGCGAATTCTTCGCTTTCTTCAGCGCGTTCAGGGGGAAGGGTACAGCGACAACAATGAGTAGCACCACCATCAGCACCAGTTGTATCCAGATCACTTGTTGGAGAGACGAATGGTAACGACAAATGCCGGCGACGACGACACCACTGAAGGCCAACTGTACCCAGCTCGTGTTCGCGATCTTGTAAGACATCTCGTAGGTGATCATCACGACGCTGAGCGAATAAATGACGGTCGAGGCTGCGTACAACGCCAGTAGATAAGGAAGACCGTATTTGCCCGCTATTTCGAACTGAGGGCCGAACAGCGATGTCCAAATCCCAGCCGGCGCCAAGCGAAGGCCTAGAGCCAATGTGGAACCGATGGCGAACACGGTCAGCAGCGAAGTTGCGAGGAGTTTATTATTGTTTCTCTCCTCCCCGCGTGCGCCAGCCATCAGTGGAAACATGGTATTCACGACCGCATAGCAAAAGAAGAAAATCACTCGACCCACTAGCGACACGGCGGCGTATAGACCGGCCGTGGTTGCAGGGAAAAAATGTTTTACTAATACGATGTCACAGTTGTTGATGAGAGCCTGGCCACCGCAAAACACGACGGCCTGCAGCATTTCGCGAAATGCATCGGGTAGACCGAGGCCGGTTGGAACCGCGGTCGCGAATCTGGGTCCAGTAGCGAGGTAGGCGGCCGCAACCGCGGCCGCGTTGGCCGCGATCACTCCGGGAACACCGAAGCCCAGCCTGATGAGGAGGAGAGATCCGCCGAGTCGAACCAGCGCCTCCAAAATGATATTACTGGCGAGCCTCCGGAAGCCGTAAGCACCCTGCAGGTAACCGCGCTGGCTTCCCAGGGGGACATAAAAAGCAGCTCCGATTGCGAGCAGAACAATGAGAATCGGGCTTGGCAAATGGAGGAAGCCCGCAATTGCTTTCTGGAAAAGCAACAAAAGCAGCGCGATGGTGATGCCGCATATCCACGCACTTCTGTGGAAACTTCGATGGACCTCAAGTTTCCTCTCTGGGCAGTTCTGTTGCGCAACCGCCTTTGCGGAAACGATTTGGAAGGAGAGGGTAACCGTTAAGAGGAGGATGAGGAGAGTGTAAACAGCCGAAGCCTGACCAAATCCGGTCGGACCAAGAGATCGCGCGACCGCGATGTTGTAGGCGAAATTGATCGCGGTGGCAAGCCCGGACGCCGAGAGCAATACGAAGCTTCCCGACAAAACGCGGGCCTGGAGAGTCTTCGATTCCGGGTTCGGACGTTTCACAGCGTTCAGAGGGCTCCAGCTAACGAACCTGCGAAAGCTAAAAAGAGAAACGAATCCCGCCCTAAACTTTGGGCCTTTTAATGCGAACGGACGGACTCTGCTCGCGAGGCAGCACTTCTGATGCGGAAATCGAGGATGAGGCTGCTTGCGGCTCGAGGTATATGCCTTGAATTGCTGGACTTGCTACAACCCAAAGGATTGGCATCGACTCTAAGACCAGGAACTTCACAATCACAGGAACTTCATGATCAATCGTTACTGGGTCATCTCGGCATTGATGCTTCTCGCGCTGCCGCAAGCCTGCGCCCATCCTGGCTTGCGCCAGGAACTGCGGCGGAATGTGCCGAGTGCGGAAACTGCGCCACAAATTCTGGCATTGTATGAGCCGTGGTTTGGGCATCCCAGGCACATTTCCGTTGGCTATTCGTCGCATGATCCGGTTGTGATCCGCAAACAGATTGATGAGGCCAAGGCTTTGGGAATTTCCGGGTTCGTGGTGGACTGGTATGGGGATCGCGAGCCTTTTCTTGATGGCAGTTATGCCCTGCTTCAGACCATCTCGGCCGAAAAACACTTTCAGGTGGCCATGATGTACGACGAATTCGACGCCGAAGAGGCCGAGGCGACTGACGACGCTTTTGCGGCTTTTAACAAGTTCAATGAAACCTATCTTTCGCCGAATGCGCCCGGCCGTGCGGCCTATCTCACGTATGAGGA
>DASYOD010000083.1:0-50848 GCA_036008085.1 Terriglobales bacterium | reverse complement strand
ATCCGCGCAAAGATCAGGTTTTGGTGCGGGTAAAAGCCTGCGCTTTGAACCATCTCGATATCTGGGTGCGCAAGGGACTGCCAGGCGTGAAGCTACCGCACATTTTAGGTAGCGACATTGTCGGAGAAATCGTATCTATTGGCGAGTACGTAACCGGCTTCACTTCGGGGCAACGCGTGCTCTTAGCGCCCATGCATTTTTGCAATCACTGCGCCAAATGTGTTGCCGGACTTCAGAATGAGTGTCGTGAGTTCACTGCGCTCGGTAACGCAGTCGACGGCGGCTATTGCGAGTTGATCGCGGTGCCGGCGGTGAACGTAATTCCCATTCCCGACAGTTTGGATTTCGAGCACGCCGCCAGCTTGCCTTTGGTATTTCTGACTGCCTGGCACATGCTAGTCGGCCGCGCGGGCATTCGTCTGGGTCAGACGGTGCTGGTGCTGGGTGCGGGTTCAGGCGTCGGCATCGCCGCCATTCAGATTGCCAAGATGTTTCATGCCCGTGTCATCACCACCGCGGGCGACGAAAAAAAACTGGAAAAGGCCCGGGCGCTGGGCGCGGATTACGGCATTAATCATTACCAGCAGAAAATCTCGCAGGAAGTACGAAAGATTACCAATAAAGAAGGCGTAGACATTGTGGTTGAACACGTCGGCGTTGCCACCTGGGAAGAGAGCATGAAATCCCTGAAGCCGGGAGGCACGATCGTCACCTGCGGCGCGACCACGGGTCCGAATGTATCGTTTGATCTGCGCTTTCTATTTTCGCGCCAATTGAACCTGCTTGGTTCTTACATGGGCACGATGGGTGAGCTGCACGATGTCCTGAGCCACGTTTTCGCGGGACGCCTGAAATCAGTTGTGGACCGGACGTTTCCTCTCAAGGAGGCTCGCGCGGCCCACGAATATTTGGAAGCCAGTCAAATGTTTGGCAAAGTCGTGCTGAACCCGTGACAAACTATCCTTTGTGTCCTTCGTGGTTTATTGGTTTAAAGACATAAACCACAAAGGACACGGAGGTTCACAAAGGAATGCCTGATCCCTAGACTTTCGTATGGCTCGCCAGGTCAATGGTTACGGTGTCGACGGTGGAGTGCGCTGCGCCAATCGGATTAACCGGATGAAATGTGATGCTGAGTTGTTTTGCATTAACCGTGATCAATAGATAGCCATAATCCTTGTCGTCATAATTCTCCAGCACCAATCCGCTGGCTTGTACGACGGGACTCGGATCGAGGTAGCTGACTTTCGCGCCTTTGGCTGGCTCTTGTCCGGGTTGGCCGTTCTTGCCTTGCACGAGAGCATTCGCGTTGTGGCCACCATCGCCGCACACGATGAAAGGCACATCGAAATTGTTTCCGCCGAAGGTCACTGTGCGAGTGTAGCGCTGGTAATTATGAGCGTGCCCCGAAAGGAACGCATGAGGGTAAACGCCCTGTGCGTTGCAGATAGTGTCGATGTCGCTCAGCATCGATGGGTTGCTGCTGTGATTGCCGCCCGCGCCTTTTCCTCCCGCCGGCGGCTTATAGCTGAAAGCTGGATGGTGAGTTGCCAATAGTACTGCGCCCTGATAATTCTCTTTTTTGATGCGTTGCAATTGGGCAGTCAGAAAATCCAATTGGACGTTGGGAACGTTGGGCCACTTTTTCCCCTCACTCGAAATCAGTCCCGGATCTTCCAGCGCATTACTGAATAATCCGATGACGCGTACAAATGGCGCATCCAGTGTGAAATAGACACCCGGCTGCGTCATGGCCGTACGGTGAAGCGATCCGGCTTCAGGCGTCACCGTGGGCGCGGTCGCGCAGAAATTGCGCATAAAAGTTGTCAACGGAAATTGTGCTACGAGCGTGTTTGGAACAATGAAGGAGTCATGGTTTCCCGGAATTGCGCAGATCGGCGCGGGATAATTGCGGTAGGGTTCATAAAACTGATCGTAATAATAGTTTGATTCTCCAAAATCGTAGACAACATCACCGAGGTGATAAAGGAATGCCGGCCGGTTGGCTGCGCTGGCCGCTTGAAAGTCGCTGGTTACCTGATCCGACACTCTGATTTCGTTCGGATATTTGTGAACATTCGAAGCTCCTGTATCGCCCACGACGTGAAAAACAATCTGCTTCGCAGTTTGAATTCCCTGGATAATCTCCGCGCCATGTGGACCCCAGGCAGTTTCCAGAGCATAGAGATCGCTGGCATTGCCGCGCGAGGGGTCAAAGCTGACGGTATCTTTCGTAAGCAGATTCTGGATTTGCTTGTACAGCGCAGCATCCGACGGCTCAGGCACTTTGAATTGAGTAGGATCAGGAGTAGGAACACCTTCGCTGAAAACCGGCTCACTGAAGATTGGCTGTGGAAGTGTAAAGTTCGCTTTTCTAGGCATAAAACGCTTTCCTTTCGTGTTAGTTCAACGGAATCGCAATCGAGGTGTGCGGGACCGAGTTGAAAAGTCCTGGTCCCATTTGGACGAAAGGTGCGCCGGCAAGTAAAATGGAAACATGAGTAGCGATCTCAACTTCGGCCCATACGTTACGCTTGAAAACGGCAAGCGAGTGGTCAAAGACCTGACTTACGGGAATCCTACGCCCGAAGGCGTGGTGCTGACCACGACGGACAACGCCGTCAACTGGATGCGTAAGAATTCCATCTGGCCTATGACGTTTGGCCTGGCCTGCTGCGCGATTGAAATGATGTCCATGGGTGCGTCCCGCTTCGACATTGCCCGCTTCGGCGCTGAAGTGTTTCGTCCATCTCCTCGGCAATCCGACCTTATTATTATTGCCGGCCGCGTCGCCAACAAAATGGCTCCAGTCATCCGCCAGCTGTGGGAGCAGATGCCCGAACCTAAGTGGGTGATCTCGATGGGAGCATGCGCGACCTCAGGTGGAGTGTTCAATAATTACGCGCTGGTGCAAAGCGTGAATCAGGTAATTCCCGTCGACGTGTACGTTCCCGGCTGCCCGCCCCGGCCGGAGCAGTTGATTTACGCCATCACTTTGCTGCAGGAAAAAATTCAAAAAGAGCGTGGAACGATCAAACGCGCCTTGAATATTACCTGAGCTCAGTTGGGAACAGTCGTCCGGTAGAGCGAAGCGCAACAGCTATTTCTTTTCTCAAACGATAAATCCTAAATCCTCGCCAATATCCTCTCGATTACTCGCACGGGCTTTGAGGAATCTCTGGAACTTTCGCGCCGTTTCCGCGCGTTGAGACTTTGGCTTTCGCCTCGCTATCACGGGCTGCGGGCTTTCCGCGTTGCTATCCAAAAGGATCTGGATCTGGCGCAACATCTGGCGACCGCCATCGACGAGCACCCTGATCTCGAAATGCTGGTACCGGTTGAGCTTAGTGCCGTCTGCTTCCGTTATACAGCGGACGAAACCCACGCGGATGACGAACTCAACCGGAGGAACGCCGCAATCTTGAAACGCGTCATCCAGAGAGGCCGCGTGTATCTGTCCAATGCAACCTTGCGTGGCAAGTTCTGCCTGCGAGCATGCATCGTAAATCAACGCACCACCGAAACGGACGTTGACAGCGTAATATCCGAGGTTCTGGCCGCGGCAAAAGACCAATAGTTGTCATAACGATAGGAGATGCATTCCCGGCCATCAGCAAGCCGAAGATGCCTTGGATCGAGGCTCGGATTGGGGGATATAGGGCCCGCAAAATTCCAGCCGCTTCCGCCAGGACGGCGCTATAATCAAGTTGTCAGTGGTGTGGGTGCCCCGTGAAGCCTTGCCGGTTGCCGGTTCTGCTTTTCCTGGTTTGCAGTTGCCTGGTTGCGGCTGCTTCTGACGAACAGTCGTCGTCTTCGCTGCCTCATCTTTCCAAGCAGACACGAATGGATTTAATTCGCGGGTTCAACGCCGAACTGGTGTACATTCGTACCCCGTTCCCGATGGGAAAAGTCGGCCTTACGATAAAAGACGGCGCAGTTTCTCCCAACGGCGATGATCTGCAGCGGCTGATGGCAGTGTGGGGTCCAGCCGTCAAGCCGGGTGACGAAGCACGCATTACGGGTGTGGTGATCAAATCTGACAGAATCCACTTTGAGCTCAACGGTGGTCCGATCAAAAAGCAGAAATGGTACCAGCACATCGAAGTTGGCGGCACCATGGGAGGCACAGCGCCCATCGCTCCCAGTGATCAGAACGCAAATCCGCGCGGCACCTACGTTGATCTGGTATTCGATCATTACGTCCCTGATCTAACTCCGCAAAAGTTCAAAGACCTGCTGCGGCCAGTTCTTGATTTCGACGCCAAGTCAGCGATGGAGGCTTATCTCGACACTGTTCCGCCGAAAGTCAAAGAAGCTATCCAGAACCATCAGGTCTTAGTCGGCATGAATCGCGAAATGCTGATTTATGCCAAGGGACGGCCACCGAAAAAGATTCGCGAAAAAGATGGAGAGATTGATTACGAAGAATGGATCTACGGCGAACCGCCGCAGGACGTGGATTTCGTGCGCATGGTGGGGGATGAAGTAGTGCGCGTCGAGACCATGAAAGTCGATGGCACGAAGACTCTGCGCACGGCGAAAGAGGTCAATCTCGAACCGCCACCCAGCGTTGCCAAAGCGACAGACCAGCGTCCGGCGAACGCCCCTACGCTTCGACGGCCCGGAGAAGAAGCGCCGGATCGGACTATGCCAACCGTCGGCGCGCCGCCTCCGGTAATGCAGGGCCCGCCGCCAACCTCAAGCCCCGGACCCACCGGCGGCCCAAATTTTGCCATGTACGGGAAAATTTGACGACCTAAGCGCTTGCCATTTCCTTCTGCATTTCCTCCAGCGTGAAGCCTTTGGTCTCCGGGTATACAAACAAAACCACGAAGAACTGCAGGACCATCATGACTGAGAAGAAGACGAACGGGTATGCGCCCGATGAAGCGGCCATCAATGGAAAAATTCCCGAGATGAGTGCATTCATAAACCAGTGCGAAAAACTGCCCAGGCTTTGTCCCTTTGACCGAACCGTGTTTGGAAAAACTTCGGATAGATAAACCCAAATCACAGCGCCTTGCGAAAATGCGAAGAATGCGATGTAGCCGACCAAGAGCCACACCAGAAGACTCTCGTGGCTATGAGAAAAGAAAATCGCGGAAACTCCCGCCAGGCAAATCGCAGTCCCAACCGAACCGACCAGCAACAAAGTTTTGCGGCCGATGCGATCGATCACCGACATCGCGATCATGGTAAAAGCGAGATTGGTGGCTCCGATCGCAACCGCCTGAAGATTGCCGGAAATTCGACTGAATCCGGCGTGAGCAAAGATATCGTTCAAATAATAAAGAATGGCGTTGATGCCCGACAGTTGATTAAACATGCCAATGCTGACTGCCAGGAAAATCGGAAATGCGTACCTGCGAGAAAACAATTTCTCAGCAGCCTGCTTCTGTTCAACATCAATCGATTCGACGATCTCCCGCAGATCCTGCTCATAGTTTTCGTCGCCAGTCATCTGCAGAACCGATCTGGCCTCGTCCACGCGTCCCTTTTTCACCAGCCATCGTGGACTTCGAGGAATGCTAAACAGCATTACGAAAAACAAAGCTGCAGGAAACGCAGCCACACCCAGATCCCAACGCCATTCCGCCGAACCCGGGTGCCCCAGCGCGATAAGATAATTGGAAAAATAGGCCAGCAGAATGCCGAACACGACATTGAACTGGAACAATCCCACCAATCTCCCACGCCACTTTGCAGGAGCCACTTCGGCAATGTACATGGGAGCCAGCACCGATGACCCGCCAATGCCCAGGCCGCCGATGAAGCGAAAAAACACGAGAGACGACCAATTCCAGGCCAGTGCGCAACCGAGCGCAGAGACCAAATAGAAAAGCGCCATGATGCGCAAGCTGTCGCGTCGCCCAAAGCGTTCCCCCGGAAATCCCGCCAGCATGGCACCGACAACCGTGCCCCAAATCGCAATCGAAACCGTAATTCCCAGGCTCTTCGACGATAGGTTGAAAACCTGCGACAGTTGGCCGGTAGTGCCCGAGATGACGGCAGTATCAAATCCAAACAGCAGGCCGCCCAGAGCGGCTACCACTGTGCTTTTCAACAAAACCGCATTCAACTTCATGCCGTCTCCAGACGTCCAAGTTTTGTTCCAAGCGCGTCGGCTTCAGCAATTGTCCAGGCAGGAATCGCACCCCGGCGGCTGGCGACCAACGCTCCCACCCGATTGGCAAAGTCGGCAATCGCCGCGGTGGGCCACTCTTTTCCTAAGCCGTGCAGAAAAGCTGCGGCAAACGCGTCACCCGCACCGACTGTGTCTAAAACTTGAATGGGGTAACCGGAAGCTTCGATAAATTGTCCGTCCATAAGAACCGCGCACCCAAGCGAGCCGCGAGTCACGCAGACGCCCGCCCATTTGTACAAGTCAGAATAATTTCGGCAAAAATCCTCCAAAGACTCGTGCCGCGTATTGAACATATCGGCGATTGCTTCGACCTCTTCGTGATTGAGTTTCACGATGGTCGCGCGGGACATGAGGTGTTTGATCAAAGCTGGAGTGAAACCATCTGCGCGGAGATTAACATCATAAAAGCTGCGCGCGGGAAATGCGCGGTTAAGCAGATCGGCCGTCAACTGCCGGGCTTGAGGATAAATCTGATGCAGTGTTCCGAAATAAACCCAATCTACCGGACGCGAGAACAGTTGATCAGTCTGCGTCGCTGTGAGCTGCGGGAAATCGTAGGCAGCCGGACGGTGAAGAACAAATTTCGGTTGTCCATCGGCAGCGATGGCAACCGATGCCGTGCCAGTGTGTTGGCCTTTATCTACAGACAAATATTCAGTGGTAAGGCCAAGCTGAGACATGCAATCGACAATTTTTTGTCCTCGCTGGTCATCGCCCACAGCACTTATGAATGAAACGCTGTGACCCAGCCTGCTGAGGTGCGCTGAAAAATTAAATGTGGCGCCGCCTAAGTGTTCTTCTTGTCCGACAATGTCCCAAAGCACCTCGCCGATGCTGATGACGTTCACTTGTAATCCTCGGAGCCACGACTGCTGGTGCACGGCAGCCTGAAATTCTGGCACAGTATACACTTCCGTTCGAAGCAGAAGACGAGCGGATGAGTCGGTAGTGGTCAAGTCGAAATTCGACCGTTAGCGCGCTCGCCATAAGAGGATAGAAACGTCCTGATGTCACGGCCACTGAACAATCTGCGGACTGGCACGTCCGGCGCGTGAGAAATTCTCATTGCCTCAATGCGCGGGCGGTTGACCCGTTCAAAGTTCCAAATGAAAGCAAGTACCTCAGCAAGTTTACCTATCCGATGACCTGCGCCCCGCTTGAAAACGCGCGTGATTGCATGCCAGGCGCAGAACATCTTTGAGCGCTCAAGCCAAATCACCAGAGTTGCGCGAGGTAATCGGATATCGAACGTCGCCACGGCGAAGTTACCGTCGCTGATCCACTCGTCACCAGCGTGCGCCTTCTCCACCAAGGTTCGAAAACTGGAAACGTCGTTCGGACCCCAATTTGGCTGCCAGATGGCGTCCAGAGTTATAACGGGCACGGCTGTGAGTTCGCCAAGCTGTCGCGCCAAAGTGGTCTTTCCGGTGCCTGCGCAACCCAGAATGACAATTCGCGCCATGATCCATTATTTTGCCGCGTAAGCCTCCGTTAGCGACACGACTTTCATCGCGCTTTTTAGTTGATCAAGCGTTGCGGACGACTTCAGCGTGATAGTGACAGACTCTCCCGGCAATAGATCAAAATAATTGTCCGAGCTTTCGACATCGAAATCTCCAAAAGAAACATACGCACCGCGAGCAAGTTGTGCCGATTGCAACGTCAACGTGTAGGCGGCGCCCGTTTTGTTAAGAGTTGTTTCAACTTTGGGTGCGACTGGGAGATCCAGGTTGTGAGTAACGTCAAAGAAAATGAGATTTCGCGATATTCTTTTTCCGCCAACTTCCAGATCGAATACCAGAAAACTCCGCTCAGGATCCGCCTTGGCGGCGAGGTCTGCTTTGTTGAGAGTGAAGTAGATCGCGCTCGACTGGGCGGGAATCTGAATATCTTTCGCTTCATCGAGCACAATCTTTCCAGAAAAATCGAGAAGTCGCGTGTGAATCGTCCCTGAAAGCGGCTGCAACTTGTCAGATACCACGTACACGTCGACCTTATCCTCGTGCATGAACGGCGAGACCAGCACATCGTCGTAGAAACGGCGGGCATAGTAGTGAAGGGCCTTCCAGCGTCCGTAATAATCGATGCTTGCCCACGAGGCCACCGGCCAACAGTCATTCAATTGCCAATAAAGCCCGCCCATGGTGCGTGGGCGATCTCTGCGGAAATGTTCGGCGCCAATTTTAATGATCTCCGCCTGCTGCACCTGGCTCAAATATACGAACGATTCAAAATCCTTTGGCTGCCGGTATTCGCGCAGCATGTAAGTCAGAATGCGTTCGTTGCCGCCCTTGTTTTTTTGGTGCGCCTGCATGACGATGGAATGAATGTCGAAATCCTCCGGCTTATTCGCGAATGTGCGAATGGTTCGCATCTCGGGAAAAGATTGGAATCCGTATTCCGTCATGAAGCGGGGAAATTGCAGCGTGTAATCTGACGCCGGCGCCTGAGCGTGCCAGACCTGCCAGTAGTGCATATCGCCATTGTGCTGATTGTCAGGAACTTCCTCAAAATTGGCGCTCGGAGAACTCGGCCAATAAGGCACCGGATCGGTATATTGCGCGACTGTGCTTTTCAGGATGTCGGCGAACATAATGATGTAGTCCCGCCAGACACGATCGCGAGCTTCCGGTGAAATGGATTCTTTGAAGTCCTGCCGGTTGCCCCAGTGGTACCAGCCGGTTTCAACTTCATTGTTTCCGCACCAGACCACGATGCTGGGATGATCGCGCAGACGCCTGATCTGGTCGATGGCTTCTCGCCGCACATTTTCCTGAAATGCAACATCGCCAGGAATCATGTCGCCGCCAAAGGCGAATTCTTGCCACACCATGATGCCGAGTTCATCGCAGATGTCGTAGAAATCGTCAGATTCGTAGTAGCCGCCACCCCATTCGCGAACCATGTTCATGTGGGCATCGCGAGCGTCCTGAAGAATTTTGCGATGGATTTGCGGAGTCACGCGGTTGGGAAAACTGTCGAACGGAATAACGTCCGCGCCTTTGGAGTAGACTTCGATGCCGTTCACTACGAACTCGAAACTCTTTCCCCACTGATCGGGGACGCGGCGCAACTCCACCGAACGCAGACCGGTTTTCGATTCTGTTCGAGCTAAGACGTCGCGACCACTGCGAATTACGGCAGAAAAACGATAGCGGTTTTGCGGGCCGTATCCAACGGGATACCACAATTTCGGCGCAGCAATTCGTATAGGAAACGAAACGTGGTTCATGCCAGCATCGAGCTGCACAGTCTGAGTTCCGTCCGCAGTTTGCGTGCCAGACATTTCACCGTGAGCCATGGCAAGGCTTGCGGTCGTGGGCTTGCTGGCCTCGATGTCTAGCTCTGCCGTGAGGCCGGCTACTTCTGAGCTGACTTTCCGCTGGTGAATATGAAAATTATCAATGCGCAATGCATCCCATGTCTCGACGCGTACCGGCTGCCAAATGCCTTCGGTCATGAAACGCGGACCCCAATCCCAACCATATTGGTATGGGGCTTTGCGTGTGTACGGCGCAGTCGCAATGTTCTCCTCGTTGCCAAAGTTATAAGTCGATATCGAAGGCAATATGTAAGGCAGCGACTTAACGTAGGGAATCATCTTGGTGATGGCGGAATGGAAAACGATACGAAGCGTATTCGGACCAGGCTTCAGCAGCGGCTTCGCAGGAATTCGCCAGTTGCGGAACATATTGTCAGCGTGCAGAATCGCCTGATCATTAAGGTAGACATCAGCGAAAGTGTCGAGGCCATCAAACACTAAGTCGACGTGCTCGTGGCCGACACTGGCCGAATCAACTTGAAACGTGGTTTGATATTCCCAGTCGGTAAGGCCAATCCATTGCAAGCGGAATTCATTGTCTCGATCGAACGGGTCAGGGATGAGATTATTACGCAACAAATCGGTGTGAACTACGCCGGGAACCTGCGCTGGATGCCACTGCTGAACGTCAGGCTTATCCGTAGCTCCAAGTGCGCGAAATTGCCAACCTGTATTCAGCGCTTGAGAAGAAGGTTCGCTGGTGGCGGCGGTACATAGCGACGAGAACAGCAGCAAAAATATACTCACACTGAAAGACGAAAAAAATGGCGGGCGGCTCAGCATTTCGGGGCTCCTGTTTTAGTTGACCTAAAATTTCTTGCTACTAATCGAGTTCCGTCTACCGCGCACTCGGACTTTCTGAGCAGAGCGCTGCTCCGCCGGCAATACCAGCATCGGCACCGTAATGTGCTTTGAGCAACGGAATCTCCTGGCAGCGTGAATTAATACAATACTTTGAAAGCCACGTGGAGACTTCGTCGAAAAATGGATTGAGCATCGCTGCCACGCCCCCGCCGATAATGATGACGTCGGGTTCCAGCAAATCCACGATGTTACTCAACCAAAGTGCTAGCAGTTGGACCGTTTCCTGCAAAGTCTGTTTGGCGAGTTGATCGCCGCTGGCATAAGCGCGCCCTACCATTTCACTGGTAACAGCATCGATATTTCCCTCAGCAAGCTCGAGAATGCTGGAATGCACGCCTTTTTCAGATGCCAACTTCGCCCGCGCCCTTCGGGCAATGGCAGGGCCGGCGGCCAAGACTTCGATGCAGCCGGGCTTTCCGCATCCGCAGAGCGGTCCATGATAATCGATACTCATGTGCCCGCCCTCGGCCGCGGCGCCGGTCCGCCCGTTGTAAATTCGTCCTGCAAACACAATCCCGGTTCCGATTCCCGTGCCAATGCCCGCGTAAAAAATGTGGCGATAGCCTCGACCCGCTCCCCAGTACGCCTCAGCTAACGCCGCCGCGTTCGCATCGTTCTCAACTTTTACCGGCACCCGGTAGACTTTCTCAATCTCGGCGGCCAGCGGGAAGTTGCGCCAGCACGGAACATTGGGAGGATTAATCACGATTCCTGTAGACGGATCCAGCGGTCCAGGAGCGCAAATACCAATTCCCCGAATTAGAGTTCGCGCGTCCGCATCATGATCCAGCAGCAGATCGATTGCAGACACCACGGCAGCAAGCCCTTCGGTAGCTTCTCCGTTCGCTACCATCGGCGTCCGGATCTGCCTTTTGATTTCGCCATTGCGGTCCACCAGGCCAGCCGCCACCTTAGTGCCGCCTATGTCCACACCCACCACGAGAGTATTGTTGGATTCTGTCATTGTCGGCTGCCTCGGCGAAAATACGTTCCACGAGGTTCGATCCGATCCGAATTTCTCCAGTCGGATTTGTACTATGTCTTCGTCAGCCCCGCAATACGGTGTACTGCTCTAAGAGCCCGCACAGTATACGCACTTTCCGGAAATCCCGAATTTGAAGGCACACAAATGGCCTAATGAGTAAACGATAAATCAGTGGACGATAAAGTTGGGAGAGGAGAAGATAAGTCAATGCAGAAGAATCCGTCCTTCGCTGACGATGGCAAAAGCTCGCCATCGATCAAAGCTGTCATTCTCGATTACGGTAAAGTCTTGGTCCACTCTCCCAGTCCTGAAGAATTCGGCCGGATGTCGAAAGTTCTCGATGTTGACTTGGGTTTGTTTTATGGGCTTTGGGAGGACAGTCGGGGAGCCTACGACCGCAGCGACTTTACCGCGAAGGAGTACTGGTCAAACCTCGCTGCGCAATGCAATACGTCGGTTGACGAAAAACAAATAGACATCCTTCGTAAGTTGGAGGTGGAAATCTGGGCGAATGCTGATCCCGTAATGCTCGATTGGTTGGCCCAACTTTATGCTGCCGGAATTAAGACTGCTTTACTTTCCAACATGCCTACGGACCTGATGACTCACGTTCTAGCGAACTTCCCCTGGATGCAGCATTTCACATTCAAGACATTCTCGGCTGAAGTGCGATTGATCAAGCCTGATCCGGCCATCTATGAGCAGACTCTCGATGGTCTCGGCGTTGCAGCGGCGGAAGCGCTGTTTGTGGATGATCGCGAAAACAACATTCAAGCTGCGCGAGCACTGGGAATGCACGCGATCCAGTTCCAATCGGCTGGGCAACTTAGACGTGATCTGGAAAAGTTGGAATTCCCCATACTCCCCGCAGGCTAATGCTGTATTTCTTGTTTCGCAGGTGCCTGCGACGGGGCCGAAGCCGGCTGCAACCTTTGAAACTCCTGCATTTCATGCTGTGCGGCGTCCGTCTTGCCCTGTTTGCGGTAGAGATTCGCCAGCCCGAAATGCGCCTGCGCCGCAAGCGCACTTTCCTTCTCGATGGAAAGAAGTTTCGTCCATTCTTTTTCGGCAGTCGCCGCATCGCCTTCGAGTGACGCAGCCTTTCCCAGCGAATACAAGGTCTCAGGCATGTCAGGCAGCAATTTGTTCGCGCGCACGAGCTCTGCGTGCGCCTCATGGGCTTTGCCTTGTTCTAGCAGCGCTGTGCCCAGCCGATATGCGGCCTCGGCGTTTCCCGGCTGTAGCTTAGTTTGTGTGCGAAACTCTTCTTCGGCTTTAGCCCACTGAAAAGCTCCGGCATAAACTTCTCCCAATTCGAGGTGAAGCTCAGGAGTATCCGGTCGCAACCGCATTGCTTCGCGATACTCTTTTTCTGCATCGGGCATCTGCCGTAACACAAAATAGTTTTCCGCCATTGCCTGATGCGCCCGGGCGGAGTCTGGATATGCAGCCAGCAAAGTATCGATGGACTGCTTCGAGAGCAAACCGCTGGCTCGGCCCAGGTAATAGAGGAGATCCTGATCGTTCGGCCGCGCCGCCAGCGCCGCCTGCAGATTGCCTACTGCTTCGGGCAATTGCCCCGTCTGAATTTGCGCGATTCCCAGACCAGTCTTGTCGTCCACCTTTTGGAGATGCGGAATTGCTTCAGCGGCGTAGCCTTGCGCGAGCAGCGCGTAACCCAGCAGCTGATGTGCTGGCGCCATGTCAGGATCGATGTCTAATGCATGTTTTAACGGCGCGATGGCGGAACCGACCTCATGCTTCTCCATATACGTTTGGCCGAGACTGACGAAACCATCCGCGAAGCGCGGTTCAAGCTCGGTGACTTTCTTGAACTCGGCGATGGCGACATCGAACTGTCTTTGTTTGTCGGCCTCGATGCCGGCCTTCATGTGCTGGGCGGCGTTCGGTGATAATGTTTGCCATGCAAACCACAAAAGTAATAAGGCGCGAATCACGGTTTCTCCGGCTCACGGACTTCCAGGAACTGATCAGCATGAACCTCATTCATAGTCTGATGAATTCCCGAAGGCCAAAATATCTCCACGTTCGCTTTCTCGGTCGTGCCTAGTCCAAAGTGTAGACGCTTGTCGCTGGAGGACGCATAGCTTCCAGCGGAGGTTGCAAAGCGTGTTTGCCCGTTGACCTTCACGCGGGCGCCGAACCCATCACGATTACTGCGAGTGCCGCGCAAAGAAACGACCAGCCAATGTTGCTTGCCCCCACGGTTCATGAATACTTGAGGATGGCCGCCGAGGTAAGTCATCACCACGTCTTGCCAGCCATCGTTATTCAAGTCACCGAAAGCGGCTCCGCGCGCAGCCACGGGAGTGGAACTTCCGGAATCAACGCGCTCGAAGCGGTTATTGTGATTCATTGCCAAAAGCGGCAGTTCGAGATAGTGAAGAGACGGATCAATACGCTCCACATTGTCCAGCACGTGACCCTGCGCGACGAACAAGTCTTTCCAGCCGTCGTTATCGAAGTCCTCCAAACCGACACCCCAGCCGGAGCTGCCACTCGAGAGTGCGCCCAGGCCAGTTTCAAGACTTCGGTAACTGAAAGAACCGCCGCCGTCATTGTGATAAACACCATAAATTTCTCTGGGCAATTCAGTCACGATAACGTCTGGCCGACCGTCATTGTCGTAATCCTGAAAGACCACGCCCATCCCCGACAGCCGACGACCATCTTCAGAAAGCGCAGCGCCAGCTTCGAGGCCGAGCTCCGTGAAGATCCCATTGCCATTGTTGTGAAACAGAAATTGCTGCATTCCATCGTTCGCTACAAAAATGTCCGTGAAGCCGTCTTCATCGTAATCGGCAAAAGCCACACCCAGCGCTCTGCCCTTCTTTGCCGCGATTCCGGACCGTTGACTCACATCAGTGAAGGTTCCATCCCCATTGTTGTGATAAAGAATGTTTGTTGTGGCAGGGAACTCTTCCGGAGGACAATATGTGTGGTAATTGCCGCCACAATCTTTGTTGTGCTTAGTGTCCCATTCCATGTAGCGGGTGACGAACAAATCTAGCTTTCCATCGTTGTCATAGTCGAAAAACCCAGCGGATACCGACCACCCGCCTCCGGCTACTCCGGCCTTCGCGGTCACGTCGGTGAACGTGCCGTCGCCGTTGTTGTGATAAAGAACATTTTTTCCGTAGCTGGTAACAAACAAATCCGGGTAACCGTCGTTGTCGTAGTCGCCCACCGCCACGCCCATGCCATAATTTCCATCTCCGGCACTCGCCAATCCAGCTTGTTCGGTCACATCTGTGAAACTGCCGTCTTTATTCTGTCGATAAAGGCGATTCCAGTAATGCGGATCGTGACGGTCGAAATTCTCCGGCGTTTGCATGGGGCTACTTAGATGTCCACCATTAACCAGAAAAATATCTAACAAACCGTCATTGTTGTAATCCAGCAGCGCAACGCCTCCGGGCATGGTTTCGATCAGGTACTTCTTAGGCGTTGGCGAATTCTGCAGGATGAAATCCAGACCGCTTGGCAGATTTACGTCGAACACGGGCCCTACGAGGGCTGCGGCCGACAACGCAACTGTTGCGACGAATAATGCCCTTAAAGCTTTCAGCAACCTGGGAATCCTTTGTTGGCTAGGATATCGCGCCCGGCATGGTTATTGCACGCTTACCGTCGAGTTGATTGCCGTTCTATTAGCTTCGGCAGAATCAAAATTTTCTTTGGCCGGGTCGACCGGGTCGGTCGCTTCAAGCCGATTCGTTCCATGAGCAGCTCGGCCGCCCGCGCGCCAATTTGGCATGTTCCTTGATCGACCGTGGTAAGTGGAACGGCTAGCAAGTCCGAGTACTGAACATTTCCTGCTCCCACTACGCAAATATCATGGGGTACTTTGAGGTTGAGGTCGAGAATCGCCTTTATGGCGCCGATTGCAACTGGATCGTTGTAGCAGGAAACCCCATCCGGAATCGGCCGTGCGCGGAGCAACCGGCGCATGCCTTCATAACCGGTCTGATCTCCGTGTCCGCCATCGACGACATAGCTTGTCGGCATACGGAGACCGTGGTTTGCCAACGCCTCACGGTAACCCTGCAGGCGCTGTGCGGCAATTCCGATATCCGGACCACGCAGGTGCCCGATGTGGACGCATCCGCGCGCGATGAGGTGTTCCGTGGCCAATCTACCGATAGCGCGATTGTCCACCCCAACGAAGGGCGCTTGTAGCCCGGCGATGGGACGATCGATCAAAACGTAGGGGACTTTTCGAGCCTGGATTTGCTTGAACAGAGTCAGCCGACGTACTGGCTGCGAAGAGGCAATGATCAGCCCATCCACCTGTCGGGCCAGAAGGGAATCAGCTTCGCTTATTTCCAGTTTAGGATCTTCTTCCGAATACGAAATAATCACGTGATAGCCGTGCGGGCGCACAGTCTGCGCCACCGCCCGGGCAATCTCCGCGAAAAAAGGGTGCGTGAAGTCCGGCAGCAGAAGTCCAATAGTGTACGTGCGCCGTGTTACTAGGCTGCGCGCCACCCAGTTCATCCGGTAATGAAGGTCTTTCGCGCGCCGCAGCACGCGCTTGCGGGTCACTGCGCTAATTCGTCCCTGGTTTCGAAGAACCTTCGAAACCGTCACCACCGAGACGTTCAGATCTCTCGCAATGTCCTGCATGGTGACGGCCATCGGCAGCCAGCATAACACCGTGCACAAGGCAAAAGTAATCGTTTACCCACGGTTAACGATTACCCATACGAAAAATAGAATTACTCTCTGTATTCAAGAAATCGATTGCCTAATACAAAAACATTACTTTTTACTTGACAACGAATACTCGCGTGCATCACACTTTCGCCGATCAAAAAATATGGTGTGGGGGTTGTGTATGCCGTCTCGAAATTTGTGGACGCTGTGTCTTTCCATAGCCTTAGTCGTCACGACTTCTCTCTCCCTTCACGGCCAGAGCACTTTCGGTACGGTCGATGGCGCTGTGGTTGACTCGTCAGGAGCCTCGGTCGCCGGAGCTCAAGTCACCCTCACCAACACTGGCACGCAGGAAAAGCGCGTGCAGCCCACGGGCAACGAGGGACTGTACCAGTTTGTCAACGTGGTCCCAGGGCAATATCGTCTGGATGTTGAGAAAGCTGGGTTCAAGCATTTCACGCGGAACGACGTCGTGGTCCAGGTTCAGCAGGATACTCACATAAACGCCACGCTGCCGGTTGGCCAGGTTACAGAGACGGTCGAAGTAACTGCCGAGACTCCGCTGTTGCAAGCCGAGACCTCGTCTCTAGGCCAGGTCGTCGAAGAGCGCAAAGCCAACGAGCTTCCTTTGAATGGACGCAACATCTTTAACTTGATCACGATTTCTCCCGCAGCAGTCGCGCAAGGCGGATCAGGCGGCACGCCCGTCGGCCAGAATCCGTTCAGCTGGGGAAATTATCAGGTAGGAGGCTCATTCGCTAATGAGAGCGCGGAGTACCTCGATGGCCAGCCTCTTAATATTGGATATATCAACCTTCCCATCGTGATTCCGACGCAGGATTCAGTTGGCGAGTTCAAGGTCCAGTACAACAATCTGGGGCCGGAGTTCGGCAAATTCTCCGGCGGCATCATGAACTTCAGTACGAAGTCTGGCAGCAACGCCTTCCACGGCGAGGCTTACGAGTTTCTCCGCAACAAGGTCTTGAACTCGAATGAGTATTTCTTCAAGAAGAGTGAATTGTTAGCCGGTCAAAGCAACACTCCTCCGCCGTACGTTCAGAATCAGTATGGATTCAACGTTGGCGGCCCGGTCATTAAGGACAAGACATTCTTTTTCGTCAGTTGGGAGCAGTTCCGGCTCCGCACCGGCGGCGTCGTTACCACCACGGTGCCGATCCAGGCTTTCCGACAAGGTGATTTTTCTGCGCTGCTAGCCCAAGGTATTCAGCTCTACGATCCGTACAGCGTGAACCCAGCTACGGGGGCGCGTAACCCGTATCCGGGCAATATCATTCCGACGAGCGAGTTCAGTAAGGCCGCAACTGTATTGTGGGATAAGTACTATAGTCCTGTCGCGCCGGGTGGAAACACCTTCTCAACTGGTAACTTCACTTCGGCAACCAGTAGCGGCGGAAATAACACGGAGTTTGTAGCTCGAGGCGACCAGAACATTTCGGACAAAACACGTCTCTTTGGCCGTTTTTCTTATTTTGGACTGCTTGACCTTCCGACCAATCCTTTGGGCACCGGTTTGTGTCTGGACCGCTGCGCCGAGAACTATCACACCAAGGCTCTGGCGATCGATCTCAACCACGTATTTAGCCCGAACGTCGTTGGCGACTTGAACGTTTCAGGAAGCCGCTTCGTTTACGCTCGTGCACCCATCCTCGCGGGTTACGATCTCACGCAACTCGGATGGCCGGCGAGTTACAACAGCACGGTTCCCGAAGTTATGCGGACGCCGCCAACGCCTGCGTTCCCATTCCCGGGTGACGTAGGTAAGAGCCAAGGCAACAGCGTGATTGGCGATCACAACACTCAGTACAACGTGTCGCCATCTTTGACCGTCATTCGCGGCAAACACACTTTTCAGTTTGGCGGGCAGTACGAATTGGGTCTGGACAATTACTTCCAGACCAACATCGCCAGCGGCGCATTTGGTTTTTTGGGAAGCTGGACGGCGAACAATGCGCTTAATCCCTCAGCAAACAGCGGATTCCCGTTCGCTGATTTCCTGTTGGGCTTGGCCCAGCTTGGGCCTGCTTCTTTCGTGAACCAGACGGAAGGTGCGGCGGAGGTTCCAGCCCAAACCGCGGGCCGTCAGACCTACCGTGCGTTTTATGGCGGTGACAACTGGAAGGTCACCCAGAAATTGACCTTGAACGCGGGACTCCGCTATGAGCTTCAAGGGCCGTGGTCGGAACGTTATAACCGGTTGAGCTACTTTAATCCCACCATTACCAATGCCACCGTTACAGGTTGCAATGGTACTCCCGGATCTCCGTGTATCGGTGACGCGTCACTAGTTCAAGTACCCCCGAACAACACGAGGAATAACATCCCGCTGGATACGAAACAGTTCTCTCCGCGTCTCGGATTTGCCTATAGCTGGGACCAGAAAACTGTGATCCGCGGCGGATACGGAGTGTTTTGGATTCCGAACTACGTATCTTTCCAACTCAATCCCGACAACGACTTGATCAATCTGGCGACCACCCCTTTCTTTGCCACGATAAACCATGGCCTGTCGCCAAACGCCAGTCTTGACGCGAGCGGTTGTACCGCGGTCGGCGGAGGATATGCCGCGTTTCTCGCTTCATGCGCGGACGCTGGGCCCTTTGGCGCGAATGGAATTTTGCCGCCTCCCGGGCGCACCTCCTATCCACCCTCATCACCCAACATCTCCAGCTTTGCTGCCACCAACGGTGCTCCCACCTTGGCGCCATACACCACCCAGAAGCCGGGATATGTTCAGCAGTACAACCTCGACATTCAACGTCAGTTGGGGGCAGGGTTCTTTGTCGATGTAGCCTATGCTGGTTCGCATGGCGTCCATCTTCCGCAGTACAACCCCAACTACGTTGCCGATCAAATTCCAGATTCATTCGTTGCCCAAGCAGCCGCGCAGTACAACCCAAATCTGCCCAATCCGAACCAAAACGTGACGATCGACCAGCCAATCGCGAACCCTCTCAACAGCCCGAATCCATCTCTTAACCCTGTCAAGAGCCCAACAATTCTCGCGGGGCAATTGGATCGTCCGTATCCCCAGTACACCAATTTGAGTCTGGCTGGTTATGGTTGCTGCAGCAGTAACTACAATTCGCTGCAGGCCACGGTAACTCGTCGATTTCAAGGCGGCGGAACGCTGCTCGTCGCTTATACCAACGCCAAGTTGCTGAGCAACACCGACACGCTTACCAGTTGGCTCGAAGGATCGACCGGTGGAGTTGGACAGGTGCAAGACTGGAACAATCTGGCGGGAGAGCGGTCGCTTTCGTCCCAGGACGTTTCTCAGCGGCTGGTTATCAGTTACGTGCTTGACCTTCCGTTCGGGCACGGAAAGGCATTCCTTAACGGATACTCTGGATTTACGGACAAAGTGGTATCTGGTTGGGGAATCGATGGCGTCACCACCTTCCAGCGCGGTTTTCCGCTCAAGATTTCGTGGGCTGGGCCACCGACCTCATTGGAGCAGGCCAATTTCGGTGTGAGCAACGTGCGCCCGGATGTCGTACCCGGATGCAGCAAGGGCGGGAACCGGAGTCTTGCCGCGTGGTTCAACACCGCGTGCTTTGCAGCACCGCCGCAGTGGGGTTTCGGTGACGAGTCGCGTGTGGATTCCTCTCTACGTGCGCAGGGCATCAACAACTTCGACTTCGCCGCTTTCAAGCGAACCATGATTGGCGAACGGTTTGGCTTGGAATTCCGAACGGAGTTCTTTAACTTGTTCAATCACACCCGCTTCGGAGTTCCGGGCAGCGGCTTTAATGGTACTCCCACAGGCAATGGATTTGGCCAGGTCACGTCTACCAATCCGGACAGCAATCCGCGCCTAATCCAGTTTGCTCTGAAGCTTGTTTTCTAGCTTACCTTGAAACTCGCCGAGCTGGGTTCCGCCCAGCTCGGCTTAATTTTTATCTGGCACTGAAAGATGGTCTGAATGGGTTTCCTCCAACCCGCATGAGGAATCTTCCTGTCATCGATTACGCCGAAGCTAAAAAGATCGTAGACCTGATCGTTGAAAAGGCTACCCACCTGCAAAAGTCCCTCGTAGTGGCTGTCTCTGACTCGCATGGCGAATTGATTGCATTCGCCCGCATGGACGGCGCGCCCATCTCCTCCATCCGCATTGCTGCAAATAAAGCGTGGACCGCCGCCAGGGAGCGTAAGACGACAAAAGAAATCGGAGAGAAAGTACGGCACCCTGAAAAGGGACACGACATCGCCTACTTCGGCGATCCCAGATTCGTGGGCTGGGGCGGCGGCATCCCCATCTGGAAGGATGGTATGGTTGCCGGCGCGGTCGGGGTCAGTGGACTTTCGTCGCGTGAGGATGTTGAGTTGGCCACGCTCGCCCTTGAACAGGTGACGGGGCAGAGGGTCTCGTAATAGCGGTCCGGGCTTATTTGTTTGAATTTGATTTCATAGGCAGGTACCAATGACGCGCAAGTTTCAGTCGCTTCTCGCCTTTTTGTTGTTTCCTCTTGTGCTCGGCTGGACTCAGTCGCAAACCACTTCATCGGATGCTGACGGCCGCATTGACGCACTCATCAAGAAGCTGACTCTCGAAGAGAAAATTGACCTCATCGGCGGCGTGGACGATTTTTATATTCGCGCGAACGAT
Source organism: Terriglobales bacterium (assembly GCA_036008085.1). Classification (GTDB taxonomy): domain Bacteria; phylum Acidobacteriota; class Terriglobia; order Terriglobales; family Acidobacteriaceae; genus JABDBE01. Next base: position 30,228 of record DASYOD010000083.1, on the reverse strand, counting down.
AAGATCGGCCTTCCGCGATTGAAGATGGCCGACGGTCCAGTGGGCGTGCGCAATTATGGTCCTTCGACAGTGTTTGGCGGCATCGGTCTGGCAGCCACTTGGGATCCTGCCATGGCATCGCGAATCGGCGCCACTATCGGTCAGGATGCTCGCGTTCGTGGAGTTCATTTCATGCTGGGACCAGGCGTAAACATCTATCGTGCTCCTTTGAATGGACGCAACTTCGAATACTTTGGCGAAGACCCATTCCTCGCCGCCCGCATTGCGGTCGGCTACATTAACGGCATGCAAAGCCAAGGTGTCAGCGCCACTATCAAGCATTTCATGGGAAACAACTCTGAATTTGACCGTCACAACACCGACTCGATCATCGACGAGCGCACTATGCGCGAAATCTATCTGCCGGTGTTCGAGGCTGCGGTAAAAGAAGCGCATGTTGGCGCGATTATGGATTCGTATAACCTGACCAACGGCCTGCACATGACGCAGAACGGGTATCTGAATATTGACGTCGTAAAAAAGGAGTGGGGCTTCCCCGGAATCATCATGTCCGATTGGGACGCTACTTATGACGGCGTCGGCGCTGCTAATGGCGGCCTTGATCTGGAGATGCCTTCAGGAAAGTTCATGAACCGTGCAAACCTTTTGCCGGCGGTGAAAGCCGGCAAGGTTAGTGAAGCGACAATTGACGATAAGGTCCGGCGCATTTTGCGAGTCGCGATGCAATTCGGTTGGCTAGATCACGAACAAATAGACAATTCAATTCCGCTGCTGAATCCTGCAGGCAACCAGGCGGCATTGGAAGCCGCACGCTCGGGAATGGTTTTGCTCAAAAACGACGGCAACATTTTGCCGCTGCAGAAGGGAAGCATCAAGTCGATTGCGGTTATCGGTCCTGACGCGTATCCGGCGCGGCCCGGCGGGGGAGGCAGCGCGGAAGCGGTACCATTCTCACAAGTCAGTTATCTGGAAGGCATAGCGAATTATTTAGGGGACAGCGCGAAAGTTTATTATTCACCGGGCCTTCCCGCGCTGGACGAAATTTCAAAGCAGATGGAATTTACCTCTCAAGCAAGTGGTGGCCAGAAAGGATTGAAGCAAGAGATTTTCCATAACCTTGACCTGAGCGGCAAACCTGCACTGGTGCGATATGACGACCGCGCCAGTTATGTCCCCGCCCGCGAAGGCGAGAAGTCAGCTAACGATATTTCAATTCGCTGGACCGGTTTCTTTACCCCCACCGTTGCCGGATCGTATCTCGCATTCGTGCAAGGTCCCGGCGAGAATGGCGGCTATCGCCTCTATATCGACAAGAAGTTGGTGCTCGACAATTGGACGCAATGGTACGCCTTCGTGGGCGAAGCTCCGATCACGCTGACACAAGCTCCGCATCAGATTGAACTTGATTACTACGCAAAAAAGGGATGGGGCAAAGTCACCGCCAACTTGGGGATTGTACGTCCTGAAGCCTTGGTCACGCCGGAGGCGAAAGCGTTGGCCGCCCGCGTGGACGCAGTAATCGTCGCTCCCGGCTTTGACGCAGCCAGCGAAGGGGAAAGCGGCGATCGCACCTTCAAACTGCTTCCGGGCCAGGATGAGCTTGTCAACCAAATTGCTGCAGCGAATAAGAAAACTATTGTGGTGATGACTTCCGGCGGTGGAGTTGACATGAATGGTTGGGTGGATCATGTTCCGGCGCTGCTCGAAGCGTGGTATCCGGGCCAGGAGGGCGGCACCGCGGTCGCGCAATTGCTTTTTGGCGACTTCGATCCCTCGGGACGCTTGCCGATCTCCATCGAGCGCCGCTGGGAAGATAATCCCACTCATGACAGCTACTACCCAAAAACTGGCAGCAAGAAAGTCGAATACACCGAGGGAGTTTTTGTCGGCTATCGTCACTACGACAAATCCACGGTCAAGCCGCTGTTTCCCTTTGGCTATGGGCTTTCCTATACATCGTTTGCCTATAAGAATCTGACAATCTCGCCGCCGTCGTCCGATCAGGGAGTCACTGTTGCATTCGACATCAGCAACACCGGTAGCCACGGAGGCGCGGACATCGCTGAGGTATTCGTAGGTGATCAGCATGCACCAGTCCCGCGCCCGGTGAAAGAATTGAAAGGTTTTGCAAAAGTGAATTTGAATCCCGGTGAGACGAAGAGTGTTACCGTTAAGCTAGACCGGAGAGCGTTTTCCTATTACGACGTCAAGACCCATACATGGGCTGTGGCGCCAGGAGATTTCGACGTGTTCGTCGCCCGCTCGGCCGTTGACGTTGAATTAACGGGGAAAGTGAAGATGCGATAACAGGTCGAGGAATCAGGAATGGCTTATCGCGGACGCAGCCGTGTCGCCTCACTCGGCAGAGCGCACGCCTGCGATACATCCTTCAACGCTTCATCCAGGGCCACACCTAACGCGCTCAGCGCTTGCGAGCTCATTACCCGCTGCATCCCTTCAAAAAGCTGGCGCTCTTCTTTGCGGATGTGCTGGGCTAGTCTTTGTCCGAAGTCTGCAAGGCTTTGCAGGTTGAGATCGCCCACGGCGGCGCGAGCGAAATAATCGCGTAGTACGGCATGGTCAGCGAGAAGTTCTTCTATGAGCGCCCGCAGGTCAATGAAGTTCGCGGCTGCGGGGAACAGAATCTCCTCTTCCGCCGCAAAATGAAATCCAATCTCACTTTTGAATTGTTGTCGGATCTCAGCCTGCCAGGCCTCAAGATCGACTTCGCCTGCCCGCAGTGCACGATCAAGCCGGACGCAGAGCGCCAGCGCATGTTGGTGCTGGCGCGAAAGCGGGATCAGGTTTTTATCGCGCAGCATAGGGGAATCATAAACGATGCTGGCAAACTACGCGCGAGAGTCGCGCGACCGTGGACACTCGCGCCTACACTAACTTGCCCCTGCCGTTGACCATTGGTTCCGGTCCGAGCGCAGGGTGAGCCAATCGGTGCGCACTCGATCCCACTCTTGAATCAGCATTCCGTAGGACTCGAAAAATTGTCGAATGCGCGGTCTCTCCCATCCGACCACGTCTTCCAAGATAGGTGCCAACACAGCCAGCGCGTTCTTGCTAAGGATGGTTCGCTTCGCCACTTGCGAAACATGTTTGGCCTCGGAGACCGCAATAGTAAAGCCGTCACGAACATTGACGTGCAGCATGACGTGGACATCGGAGCTGCCGTCTCCTACGTAGATAATATGGTCCGGCCCAACCTGCTGCTCAGCCTGCAACTGATCGAGCCTGGCCACCTTGCCGTAGCCGGCAGTGGCGCGAGCGATGGATTCAATCTGGCCGCTACTGTTATAGAGGAACTCAGTTCCGTAGATGTGATCGGCAGGGACAATTCCCTCGAGAGCCGATTGAATAACTTCGACCGGAGCCGCGGAAAGAACATAAAAATCGAAGTGATAACCGTCAATGCCGCTCTTGAGAATTTCATAAAGCAGCGCAATGTTTTCCTTCAGCCGCACTCGTTTACCGGCCTCAACCAGATGTTCCCGGCGCACTCGCGTCTTGAATTCAGGATCATGCAGCAGCAGATATGCCAGCTCCGCGCCTTGCTGCACCAGGTTGAGCTTCGCCATCCCTTGAGCTTTGCGCTCGAACTCCTCCGTCGGAATACCCACCAATTCACTGAGCACGTAACCGGAATCGTTGAAAGTCAACGTCTGGTCGAAATCACTCGCAAAGATGTAGCGCTTTACAGGTTTTTCGGTCATATGAATATTAGATTCGACGGAGCAAAGAAAGGCCAATTAAAAACATCGATGGGAGCTATACGCGTTGAGATTTAATTTGTTGTTAATAAAGGGACAAACGCTGCCAGAAGTCACCTTCGCGGCTTTACTAATTCTTCGCTACCATTGAAAATAGTGGTTCGCCCTCAAGTGCCAGTTTCCCCTGAGTGCGGAGCGCATAATAGAAGAATCGTCGCCCGCATGCGGGCCACTGGAGCAGAAATTATTATGGGAACTTCTGGAGAGCTGATTCGCCTCATCAACTACGTGGACGACATTACCACCACCTTGCGCCGCATCAATGCCTTCGTCGCGGCTATGGAAGTTGACGAACGCAAGCGTCTGGCTGAAAGCCTGAAGGCTGCGGGAACTAACCTTGATGCTCTCGTGGTCCGCCTGGAAAAGGGTGGGCAGTAGTGGCTCAGGTCAACACCATTGCCGTGATCGGGGCCGGCACTATGGGCCGCGGCATTGCTCATGTTGCGGCGATCGGCGGTTATCAGACCATCCTGGAAGATCTGCTGCCCAATGCCCTGCGCCGCGCAGAGAACGAGATTCGCGGCAATCTCGACAAGGCGATTGAACTGGGAAAAGTGTCAACCGACGACGCGAAAGCGGCACTCGACCGGTTGCGATACGCGGGAAGCGTCGAAGAAGCCGCCCGCGAGGCTGACCTCGTGATTGAAGCCGTGCCGGAAGAGATGGAGTCGAAGATCGAGATCTTCACTCTGCTCGACAAAATCTGCCGGCCCGGAACCATCCTGGCTTCCAACACATCTTCGCTCAGCATCACCGAAATTGCCAGCGTCAGCTACCGTCCCAAGAAATGTGTAGGAATGCATTTCTTCAATCCAGTCCACAAGATGAAATTACTAGAGATCGTCCGCGGGCTGGAAACGGATGAGGACGCGCTGGCGACCGCAGCCGAGGTGGGACGGCGCATGGGTAAGGACGTCGTTGTAATTAAAGAGTCGCCGGGATTTATTACAAGCCGCATTAACGCGATGATTGGCAATGAAGCCTTCTACATGCTGCAGGAAGGAATTGCTTCCGCGCAGGATATCGACAAGGCCCTGAAGCTCGGACTCAATCATCCTATGGGTCCATTCGAACTGGTGGATCTGGTGGGCCTGGACACTCGCCTGCACATTCTCGAATACATGCAGAAAAGCCTGGGTGAAAAGTACAGGCCTGCGCCTTTGTTGGTTCAGTACGTCAAGGCGGGACGCCTGGGACGCAAAGCTGGCCGCGGCGTGTACGACTATCCGGAGCAGAAGACGACCGAAGACAAAACTCCAGTCGCCAAGGCCGGGGATTAAGCGGAAGACAATCCCGCGATTTCATTCTTACAGAGAAAGTCCTTGTCATTCCGACGAGCAAAGCGACGAGAATCTGTTTTTTTGCCGGTATCAGCAAAATTCAGATCCCTCGCTGAGCTCGGGATGACAACGATGTTTGATAAATCCTCGGCCGCTAATTCTTGTTAATGTCCTGCTTGGCCTCCAGCTTCTTCACTAACGGCTCAAAGAAAATCTTCTGATTGTCAGGCGCACCAGCGTAGGTGATCTTAATTTCCTTCAGAGCATTGTCGAAGTCCCCGCTAGCCGAATAGATTCTTGCCGTACCGTCGTGAACGACCCAGTCATTCGGATCTTTTTTCGCCGCCTGACGGAACAAATCAAAGGCCTCATCCTGCTTGCCCTGCGTCTGCAACTGCCGGCCGTAATAATAAAGCTGAGCCGCCGTAGCTTTTTGCAGAGCTGCATTTTTTGCTGTTGCGGCATCATCCTTTCGACCCATGGCTTCGAGGATCTGCGACTTGGTCAAATAATTATCGAACCGCGGCTCGGTTTTGATCGAAATCTCTTCATATTGCAGCGCCTCGTCGAGATCATATTTGTTGGTGAGGAGATAAGTCGCCGCATCGTCCCAGCCTTCCCACATATATTGCGGCAGACCTTGAAGCTGGTTATGCAAACTTGCCTGTACGATGTCATGCGTGTTGACGTCGATCTTGAATGGAACCGCGATCTTCTCCCATCGCAACGTGGCCACGGCGGAGTCCGCCTTAACGTCATCAAAATCGTAGGTCAGCGCTTCATGGGGATCTGATGCCTGCGCCTTTACGGTCACCCGCAGTGCGTCATCAGCTTGCTTGTAGGTAAAACTGCCCCACGCGACGTGCTCCTTGGAGAAAATAACGATCCACTGGTCATGCCCCGGAATCATGTGCAGACCGTAGGTGCCCTTTGCCAGCGGTTTGCCTTCGATAGAAACCGGATCAGTAAAGGTGATGGTGGTATTCTCATTCGCTCCCGCCCGCCATACTTCGTCGTAAGGCACAACTTTGCCCCAGATGATTCGACCCTTAACCAGCGGACGGTGATAGTTAATGGTGATGTCTGTGATTCCGATGCGCTGGACCACTACTGAATGCTGGCTATCACGAGGTATATCGAGAAGCGCGGACTGCGCGTGGCCTAACAAGCTTCCGACTGACAAGCCACCAACTGCAACCAAAGCGACGAACAATTTTCTGAGCATGGCATGACCCTCCGATTAGTCTCTATTTGCGTAACCCGATTGAGGAAACGACCGTTTAGACGGTGCGGAAAACGGCCGGATAGCAATTTGTAACAACTTGTAAAAAAGACTGTGTCAACGATGGAAAAGCCCCGTCCAAGACATTGGGAACCAGTTTGCCCCGGCCTGCGTATCAAGTGTAGGCGCGGGCGTCGTCGCCCGGGCTATTTGATCTCGACGGAAAGCACGACGCGGACGATCGCACCCACAGAAAAACTTATGCGAGCCCTTATTGATATCGTCCGCCAGTCCCTGGCGACTCTGTGGGCACACAAGTTACGGTCCTTTCTCACCATGTTCGGCATCGCCTGGGGCGTGGGTTCGTTGCTTCTGCTCGTCGGGCTCGGAGAGGGTTTTCGCAGCGGTCAAGCCAGACAATTGTCCAACCTCGGGCAGGACATCATGTTCGTCCTGCCCGGGCGCATCCCAGCTGTGGAGGGAAGCTATCAATCCGGGCCTCCTTATCACTTTACCTACGAGGACTATCTCGCTATTCGAGGCGAGGCCAAACTGCTGCGCGCGGTCTCGCCGGTGCTTGAACGAGACGACATCCGCGCCGTCAGCGATTTTGGTACGACCAACGGGCAAGTTTTCGGAGTTGCACCCGAATACAGAGATATTCGCACCCTGCCAATCGATCCCGGCCGCTGGTTCAACGACGACGATAATACCCAGCATCGCCGGGTAGCCGTGGTGGGATGGGAGATGCTCAAGAACATGTTCCCGGGCCAGCCTGCCGTCGGCAGCACGATTCTGTTGAACAGCATAGACTTCAAAATCATAGGGGTCATACCAAAGATTGGTAAGGAAGGCGAGAACGGAACCAATGCACGCATTTTCGTGCCGCTTGAAACCATGCGCTCGCTGTTTCCCATCATCACACAAAATTCAGAGAATGCGATTTCGTTCATCAACTACAGGCCGCTGAAGAAGGAAATGCATCTCGAAGCGCAAAAAGAAGTACATGGAATTATTGCCCGCCGCCACGGATTCGATCCGAAGATCGATGATGCCTTCATGGACTGGGACACGATTGACGGTGCTATACGCGTAGGCAAGATCTTCGACGCCATGGATTGGTTCCTCGGCGTGGTCGGACTGGTGACGCTGGGACTTGGCGCGATCGGGATCATTAACATCATGCTGGTTTCAGTGACGGAGCGAACCAGAGAGATTGGGTTACGAAAAGCGCTGGGCGCGACTCATCGCAATATTCTTACTCAATTCTTTGTCGAAGGCGCATTTCTGACTGCTTTGAGTGGCGGAATCGGCCTGGCGATTTCGGGCGGGTTCGTAGGATTGCTGGCGCAACTGCCTTCGCCGGAGGGATTCGACACGCCACGCATTGTGCCAGCCTCGGCCGTGATTGCAATATTCTCCCTCTCATTAGCGGGGATCATCGCGGGTCTTTATCCCGCTCGGAAAGCAGCGTTGCTTCCCCCGGTGGAGGCACTGCGGCAGGAGTAAGAATGTTTGGCGATCTTGGAACTCAAGCCTATAACGCGCTAAAGCATAATCGGCGGCGCTCTTTGCTCACCATGCTGGGCATGGCCTGGGGTATCGCGACCGTGGTGCTGCTGCTGGCGTACGGTTCCGGTTTCGAAAACGCTCTGATGATTGCCTTCCGTACTTTTGGCGGGAACTTGATCGGTATTTTTCCAGGACGCACATCACTACAAGCCGGCGGCAGTAAGGCCGGCACTCAAATCCGATTGACGCGTGATGATCTCGACTATCTTCGCGCTGAGATTCCTATGCTCACCCGAATTTCGCCCGAGGTGGACAAGCAAAGCCAGCTTTCCTTCGGCACGCGCAGCGCCAGTTACGGAGTTCATGGAATATTCTCCAGTTACCAGAAAATCCGCGCCTTGGAAATTGGCGACGGTGCTTTCTGGGGGGGGCAAGAAGACTTCACTCATAGCCGGGTAGCCGTCATCGGCTCAACCGTAAAGAAGAAATTGTTCTCGGGGCAGAACGCGCTCGGCGAAAGCGTACGCATCGACGGTGTCTCATTTAAGGTGATCGGCGTACTGAAACACACCATCTCTAACGGCGACGAGGACATGAACTCGCTGGTTTACATCCCATACAGCGCCACCAGCGATCTGAAAAATGCTTATTACCTGGACGGCATTTTCATGGACTACGAAGGTGATCACGACAAGGTAGCCCGCGCCGTGCGCAGCTCCATGGCGTTTCACCATAACTTCGATCCCAAGGATGAGCGCGCAGTTTTTGTATTTGACGCCAATAAAGATCTGGCCGACCTCACCATCATTACCGTCGGCATCAAGATTTTGCTGGGCTTCATCGGCCTGCTCACACTGGGCATCGGTGGCGTGGGACTGATGAATATAATGCTGGTCTCAGTCACACAGCGCACGCGCGAGATCGGCGTCGAGAAAGCCTTAGGGGCGCACCGCTGGCACATTCTGTTTCAATTCCTAACCGAGGCCTTGGTCATCACCTTGCTTGGCGGACTGCTCGGCGTAGCACTGGCATACCTGGTTTCGTGGTCCGTAGGCTCGCTCACTCTGTGGAGTGCTTTCATGGATGATGCCAGCGATGGAGATATCCACTTGGTGATCGACACCGCTACGCTGGTGTGGTCGACGGCGATTCTGAGCTTCGTCGGAATCGTCAGCGGAATGCTCCCGGCTATCAAGGCCGCGACGCTCGACCCGATTGAGGCTTTGCGCTACGAGTAGAACCGCCAATCAGTAGTGATACCGCGCCTGGAGAAAATCAATCCTTCCTTCGCTGACTCGATAAACCAGACGATGTTCCTGAGTAATTCTTCGCGACCAGCATCCGGCTAATACGTATTTCAGAGGTTCCGGTTTACCGATACCATCGAAAGGATCTCGCAGCACGGCCTCAATCAACTCGATAATGCGAAGGGACGTCTTGCGGTCGGTACCGATCCAGTGCCGCAGATCCTGGCGAAACTCAGTGTGGAATACGGCTTGTCGCTCAGCGATGCGCGCCAAGGCCAATCTCCCGACGAAACTTTTCGAGAGTCTCGGGTTTAGCCTTGCCCGCCACAGCTCGCCGCAATGCTGTGAGCAGGCGTTGGGCGTTTCTTGGCGATCGCAGCAAGTGCGCAGTCTCTAGTAAACCCATTAGTTCGTCAGCAGGAACCATCGCTACTTTTCTTTCCCCGCGGCGGCGGACAATCACGATTTCGTGGTCATCGGCCACCCGGTCCAGCATGGAGGCCAAACTTTCACGTAGATTGGTGTAGGTAGTCTCTGTCACGTGTCCCCCCGCGATACTATTGTACAGGGTTCCTGTACATCCCAGCAATTACTTTAAAATTGGTTGTTCATGTCGACAAACCCACGCCTCGAACGCGTTCTCGCTCAACTGCGTCTTTACGAGCATCCTCTGCTCGATTTCTCGGCACGCGCCAAAGGTGACGGGGTGGAACTCATCATTCAGTTCAAAAATCCGCCGGTTCCGGTGCACACTTACTATTTCGATCTACATCCGCGTGATCTAGACAATCCCCAGTTCGAATGGAGCCTGCAACGCCAGCTTTACGATTGTCTGCATGACTATCTGGTCGAAATGTTTATCCGCACTCCACAAGACCGCCTCGAACGTCAACGGGAAGGCCTGTGAATCTGCGCCAGAAAATTGTGCAGGAAATACGCGAACACGGGCCCATGCCCTTTGCTCGCTACATGGAAGTTTGTCTTTACCACCCAGAGCTCGGCTACTATTCACGCGATGCAGAACAATTCGGCAAAGCCGGTGATTTCTATACTTCGAGCGACGTGCACGCGGTATTCGGCAGACTGTTAGCCCGTCAGTTCGAGGAAATATGGCGGGCGCTGGGAGCGCCAAACAGCATCGAGATTCTGGAACTTGGTCCAGGACGCGGCTTGTTTGCCCAGGACGTACTGGATTGGTCAGAGAAGAAGTTCCCCGGCTTCTTCGAGGCTCTGCACTATTCGCTGACGGAACAATCTCCGGCTTTGCGCCAACGATTGCAAGCAACCCTAGAAAGACGTTTCCAAACTGCAAAAGCATCGCTCGCCGGCGGCTCTGTGTCTGATGACGCAAAGGTAATTGGGAAGGGCACAACGTTAGTCATGCCAAATGACATCCCTACCGCAAGGGCGTTAGCCGCTGAGGTTCCTATCATTGTTTTTGCTAACGAGTTCTTCGACGCGCTTCCGGTCGAAGTTCTGAGCCAGCAAGGCCAGCTCTTTATTTCGGAGAAAAACGGCCAACTGTTTGAAGTTTGGTATCCGCCATCTCCTGAGGCGATGGAATTCCTTGACCGTTACAGCGTGCATCCAGAAGTCGGAGAACGCGTCGAGGCGTCGCTCATCGCGCAACGCTACATCTCTAAAATCGCCGTCGCAATCGAGCGAGGCGTCATTATCGCCATAGACTACGGATACACGCGGCAGGAGCAACTAGCCGGGCGGCATCGCGGCACCATCGTTGCATACCGGCAGCACTCGGTCAGTACGAATCCATACGAAGCTCCAGGCGAGCAGGACATTACTGCTCACGTGAACTTCACCGCCCTCGACGCCGCAGCCGAAACACAAGGAATGCAGATGCAGCCGCTGATGACGCAGTCGCAGTTCCTGCTGGGAATCGGCGAGCACAACCAATTTGCCGACGTCTTCGAAGACTGCCAACCGCCGCAGGAGCGTGCCAAAGTCGCCCTGCAGCTCAAACATTTAGTCACCCCCGCTGGCATGGGTGAAACTTTCCACGTACTGATTGCGTCGAAAGGTGTTGAGCCGGAGAAAGTGGCCGCACTCAGCGGCTTGATGTTCGGAAGGACTGCACGCGAACTACATAAAACAAAATTCTGAAACGAATAAGAACTTTTTATACCCAGGCTATGGTTCTGGTGCAGGTGCAACAACATCTATAGCCTGATATACCGCGAAGTGAATGGAGAGGGAATTGGAAACCGCCGAGCGTCCGGCCCCGTGGAAGATCCTTCTGGCTTTCGGCATCATTTACTTCGTCTGGGGATCAACCTACCTGGCCATACGAATTGGTGTCCGCGAAGTGCCGCCGTTCATGCTTGCTGGTATGCGCTTTTTGGTGTCGGGCGTCGTGCTGTATGGCTGGATGCGGTTAAAAGGTGCCCCACCGCCGTCACGGCGGCAGTGGGCGGGCGCAACCCTGCTCGGAACGCTGATCTTTCTCGTGGACTATGGCTGCCTCTTCTGGGCTGAGCAGCGCGTGCCATCGGGGATCGCGGCAGTTGTGCTGGCGACCATCCCTGTATTTATCACGCTGCTGGAAATCATTTTTCTGCGCAGCCAACGCCTTACTGTCCGGCTCGGATTCGCCCTGCTGTTGGGTCTTTGCGGGGTCGCGGTTTTAACTGGCCAATCCTTTTCTTTTGGAGAGGTTACCCTCAATCGTGCCGGCGCGCTCGCGCTGATAATTGCGTCCTTCACCTGGTCTGTGGCCACGATTCTTACACGTCGGCTGCCGCTCCCGGATTCGAAGCCCATGAGCGCAGCGGCGCAAATGATCACAGGCGGAGTTCAGTTATTCATTCTCGCCGCTCTCTCACGTGAGTTCGTTGGCTTTCACTGGCAGACAGTTTCCTGGAACGCGTGGCTGGCGCTGATTTACCTCATTATATTTGGCTCGATCGCGGGTTTCACGGCCTACGTCTGGCTGCTGCACTATGAATCGCCCACCAAAGTCGGAACCTACGCTTACGTGAACCCCATGGTTGCAGTCGCCGTTGGATATTTCATCGGAGGAGAAGTAGTTGGTCGTCGTACGCTGTTAGGCGCCCTGCTGATTTTGGTCAGCGTAATCACAATAGTCACATCACCTAAAAGAGCCAGCCAGAGGAGTAAGCAATCGGCACTATCAATTGCGGAAGCCGAATAGGATCTCCAGGGTTCTGCCCCAAAAGTACAGCATCCTCCGTTACTCGCAAAGCTTAGCCACGCACACCGCCTGGCGATATCATTGATGCGTGCAACTCCGCTATTGTCTGTCGATGACGGTATGTTTACTGGTGGCGGCGCTGGCCTGTGCCCAAACGACCCAGCCAGCAGCAGACTCGCAATCCACTGCATCGCAAACACCAGGGTCACAACCGGCCACACCAGTTAAACAATCAGCAGTGGAAGCCGCAGCCAGCGCCTCGAGGCAGACGCGCGACTCCGCTCCGCCAATCAAAGTCATACGCAACCACGATTTAAACGATGGCAGCAACCCGCCCGATGTGGCTAAATCCGAACTCAAGCCGAGTAATGTAGAACAGAGCGCCGCGGCAAAGGAAACTCAGGAAGACGAACGAAAAACGCGGCAGTTCGAGACGCAAGGAAAAGTTTTCCAGAATCAGATCAAAGTACAAAAAGGCAAAATCATCGGCATTCAGAATCGGATCGCTCGCCTCAAGAACCAGTTTGCCGCGTGGAGCGCGTCGTTCTCCCAGGACAGTGACGCGCCGGCCTGCTGGACCTCGACTTATTACACTCCTTATTACAAGTCCTGGTGCGACACCGGACGCAATTTGAAAGCCCAATACGATGCCACGCAAGCGCAACTAGCCCAGGAAAAAGCGCGCCTCGAGGAAATGCAAGAGAACATCCGGCGCAAAGGATACGGCAACGCAGTCTACGATCCCGACTAGGTGCTCGCCGACATTCAAGGCCGCGTCATCTTCTCCGGCTTCATCAACTGATCAAATTCCTCGCCCGTCAGATATCCGAGCTTCAACGCCGCCTCGCGCAAGCTACTGTTTTCGACATGCGCAGTGTGAGCAATTTTCGCGGCCTTGTCGTATCCCACCTTCGGCGCCAGCGCAGTCACCAGCATCAGAGAATTCTTCACGTACCAGTCAACTTTGGCGCGATTAACCTCGATTCCCCTAATCATGTAATCCACGTATCCGTGACAGGCGTCTGCGATCAACGTGACCGATTGCAGAAAGTTGTAAATGATCACGGGCTTGAATACGTTAAGTTCAAAGTTTCCTTGTGAGCCGGCGAATCCTACGGCAGCGCTGGCGCCTTGTACCTGCACGCAAACCATGGTCATAGCCTCGCATTGGGTGGGGTTCACTTTGCCTGGCATAATTGACGACCCCGGCTCATTCTCCGGAATCGACAATTCACCCAACCCGCAACGCGGACCCGAAGCCAGCCACCGAATATCGTTTGAAATCTTCATCAGTGAAGCAGCCAGCGTTTGCAACGCACCCTGCGCAAAAACGATCTCATCGTGCGCCGATAGCGCTGCGAACTTGTTGCCATGGGAACGGAAGGGAAGTCCGGTTAGTTCAGCAATCTTCTTTGCGGCTCGTTCGGCAAATTCAGGATGAGCGTTCAGCCCCGTGCCGACCGCAGTTCCACCGATAGCGAGATCGTAAAGGCCGCCCAGCGCCTGCTCCAGTCGTTTGATGTCCCGTTCCAGCAAACTGGCCCACCCTCCGAACTCTTGCCCGAAGGTAAGCGGCACCGCATCCTGCAAATGCGTGCGTCCGATCTTTACCACGTCGTTGAACTCTTTCGCCTTCGCCGCAATCGCGTCATGAACGTTCTGGATCGCAGGAATAAGCGTGTTCTTCACGCGTTGTGCCGCGGCAATGTGCATCGCCGCCGGAAACGTGTCGTTCGACGACTGCGACATATTCACATCGTCATTAGGATGAATTGGCTTCTTCGATCCCATCACACCGCCCGCGAGCTCGATGGCGCGGTTAGAGATAACCTCGTTGACGTTCATGTTGGTCTGCGTGCCGCTGCCCGTCTGCCAGATGCGCAGCGGGAACTGGTCGTCAAGCTTGCCGGCAATAACCTCGTCCGCGGCTTGCACGATGAGTTTGGCTTTGTCGGCGGGAAGTTTTCCCAAGTCCTGGTTCACCAACGCACAAGCTTTTTTGAGAATGCCAAAGGCATGAATCAACTCCGGAGGCATGACGTCGCGTCCAATGTTGAAGTGAAGAAGCGAGCGCTGCGTCTGCGCCCCCCAGTAAACGTTCGCCGGGACCTCGATCTGACCCATGCTGTCAGTTTCAATGCGAGTTGCGGGTTCCGCGTAAGTTGCCATAGACTCTTTCGATTGCTGCTAACGGACGGAGATACCGCAAAATTATATCGCGGATAACTCGCAAGAATGTGATTGTAAGCACTGGTTTGTGTGACGCGATCCGATGAGGACGGGGAGCAGAACGTGGCACCATGCTAGAATCCATATCTCCAAAGAGCCAATTTGTCTGCGCGTGCTGATTGGCCATGTAGGAACAATCATTTGGTCACCAAACTGAGCTCCGAGATTGCAGTCCAGATTCCCGACACGCTCCCGCGCGCTCAACTGCAATCACGCTCTAATACCCAGGTTGATGTGCTGGTGATCGGAGCTGGACCCACGGGTCTCGCTTGCGCGATCGAGGCGCAAAGGTCCGGGTTCAAAGTCATCGCGATTGACAAGGGCTGCGTGGTTAATTCCATCTTCAACTACCCGGCCAACATGACTTTCTTCACCACGCCGGAGTTATTGGAGATCGGCGACATTCCGTTCAGCACCGCCAATCAGAAACCTACACGACAGGAGGCGCTCGAATATTACCGCAAGGTGGCCGAGCATTATCATCTGCCGATTGCGCAATATCAGTGGGTGAAGACGGTGAACGGGCAGGACGGGGATTTCCAGGTCGCAACTATCGACCGTCTCGGCAGAATTTACGATTACCGCAGCCGCAAGCTAATCGTCGCCACCGGATACTACGACCTCGCGAATATGCTCAATATTCCGGGCGAGGACCTGCCGAAAGTATTCCACTATTACCGTGAGCCGCATCCTTACTTCGACAACGACGTGATGATAATTGGCGGCAAGAATTCGGCGGCGATTGCCGCTCTAGACCTGTGGCGCCACGGAGCCCGCGTGACGCTTGTCTATCGCGGGCCGAAGTTGCATCACCACGTCAAATATTGGATCCTGCCCGATATCGAGAACCGCATCAAGCATGGCGAGATCAAGGCATACTTCAACAGTTCAGTGGGAGAAATCGCGCCCGACCACGTGGTGGTCTACACGCCCGAAGGCGTAGTCCACGTGAAGAACGATTTCGTCTTCGCTTTGACGGGATACCATCCTGATTACGATTTCTTGCGCTCGATGGGCATCGAGCTTTCTGCCGACCAGTGCCGTCCCGTGTGTGATCCACAGACGCTCGAAAGCAATGTGCCCGGCATCTACGTAGCCGGAGTCATCGTGGCAGGCTCTCGAACCAACGAAATCTTTATCGAAAACGGACGCTTCCACGGCCAGTTAATCGCCAAGCATCTGAGGTACAAGTTAGGCGCAGCCGCCTAAGCAAGTCTAAGCCAGCGAAACCGCTTCCTCACCCAATTGCTGATTGATCAACCGTGACACCAAGGGTTTCAGTTCTTCTCCGGTCTTCTGCAGAACAAACGCCTTATTCGCATCCGCCCAGTCCAGCTTGAAACTCGTTGCGAGCGCCGAAATCCATATTTGCCGCACTGGAGCGTTAGGCGAGATGACAAACCGCGAACCATCGTCGAATGAGATGTGCAAAGCCCCCGACTGGTCTTCGACTTCAAGATCGGCTGATTCTTCCGCCGTAATCAGACTCTGCTTCAAAGATTCCAGAGCGGCATCAGCCCGTTTGCGAAAATCGTTCTCATCAAGCATGAAAAGATTATAGAAGCTTTCCGCAGTGAATCGGTTATGCCCGCTGAAGTACGCCGGGTTTCGGGATGACGAAACGCTAAGTGAAAGCTATTTCAACAAATATTCCTTCACAAACATCACCGTCGCGTAAAACTGATAATCCTGATTTTTCTTCTTGCCGAAGCCGTGGCCTTCATCCTTCGCCATGAGCCACCACACAGGCGTGCCATTCTGTCGAACGATTGAAACCATTTGCTCTGATTCCGTAACCGGAACTCGAGGATCATTCTTACCCGCAATAATAAAGATCGGCTTGGTAATGTTTTTTGCCTTGTTTGCCGGCGCAATGCCTTCTAGGTATTCGCGCATCTTCGGATCCCGCTCGTCCCCATATTCCACCCGCCGCAAATCCTGCCTGTAGCCAGACGTGTGCTCAAGAAATGTCACCAGGTTCGAAGGGCCGACAACATCTACCGAGCAACAAATGCGATCGTTGTAATTAGTGGCGACCGCGAGTGTCATGAAACCCCCGTAGCTACCGCCTGTAATCAGCACGCGGCTGGAATCCAGATCAGGTTGAGTCTGAATCCAATCCAGCAGAGTATTGATGTCGCGATAAGAACCCTCGCGCAACGTTCCATTGTCAAGACCAATAAAAGTCTTGCCGTACCCCGCCGATCCACGCACGTTGGGAGCAATCATCGCAATGCCGAGTTCGTTCATGTAGTAATCCCAGCGGCCGGGAAAACTCGGTCGGAATTGCGCCTCAGGGCCGCCATGAATATTAATGATCACAGGCCTCTTGCCAGTAAACTTCGCCGGGGGCTTATAAAGAAATCCGCTGATCGCCCGCCCATCCCACGATTTCCAGTGAATGAGTTCAGGCTCCGGGAAGTCCGCAGTATTCAGTCCACCGGTTTCGCTGAAAGTCCAGCGCTCGATTTTTCCCGTCTTCACGTCCAGCGAATAAGCATCCGAACTGGAACGCGCCGACGACAAACTGAATCCCACATCGCGATTATTCGCCTGCCAGTGCAGGCCCGAGATCACGCCCGCCGGCACGCCAGTGACCGGCTTCTCCTTACGACTGCCTGTATCGAACAGGTGCAGCACACCGAATCCGTCTTCGTTGGTCACAAAAGCGATGGTCTTACCATCTCGCGAAAGGTCAAACTCATCCACATCCCACGGAATGCCGCTGCTCAGGTAAGTATGCTGCTTGGTGCTCAAATCGATATAGGTGAGCCGCTGAAATTCCGAGTCTTTATCAGTCGTAACGTAAATGCCTTTTCCATCTTTGCTGAAACGTCCGGTACCGTAAGCGATTTTGACCGCGCCGCCCTTAGGCGTAATCAAGGTCTTTGCCCCGCTGCTTGTATCTACGGTCCACAGATAGCTTTCTTGAGCGGAAATTAACTCTGACACCAGAATGGTTCGCCCATCCGGCGACCAATCCAGCGCAGTCCAGCCTCCTCCATCAAGTTGTGCAAGCAGATGGTCGCTCTTTGGATTCGCCGGATCGACGACATATAAATCGACGTCATTTCCCGTGCGCCTCGTGGAGCCATAAGCCAGCTTGTCGCCAGCATACGACCACACCGGATCGGTGTTGCGAGAGTTGCCGTCGGTGAGCAAGGTCGTGTCTCCACTGGCAAGGTCGTAACGATAGAATTGAAAAAACTCGCCGCCGCCAATGTCCTTGGAGAACACAAATGACGCGCCGCTGGTGGGCGAATACCACGCTCCTGAAATGCGGTCGGGATAGAAAGTTAGCTGAGTTCGCGCTCCGCCCGGCATCTTCACCAGGTGCACCTGAGCCGTGTCGGCAAATCGCGTAGTGATCAGCATCTGCCGCGCCGCCGGGTCCCAACTCTGCAGGTTGGCTGCGCGAAAGTTGGTATAACGATCCGCGGTTTCCGCCAACGAAGCAGGAATCTTGGGGACCCCTTCGACCGCCAAATTCTCATTAGGAGCAATTACGTCGTTCTGCGAAAAGGCCGCAGCCGTGAGCAACACTAACAGCAGGAACCGCAATGCAGATCGCATTAATACCTCCAGCGGTAGGTCGGCTGAACCAAACAATTTTTGCTCGGACCGGAATGATTTTAACAAGACAACGTAGTTTTGAAGGGACACAGCTTCAGTCGTGCCGTAAGTCATCAAAGGTACAGCACCGCGGCTGAAAAGCCGTGCCCGTTGAAATCCTAACCACCATTTACGCGGCCAGCGCACCCACTCAACTCAGCGCATCGATCTTTGCCGCCATAATGAAGTCACTCTCAGTGAGTCCATTGATCTTGTGCGTCCACAGGGTGATTTCAACTTTGCCCCACGCCAGCATTATTTCAGGATGATGCCCTTGTTCCTCAGCCAGGGCTCCGACGCGGTTCACAAAATCCAGAGCTTGCTTGAAATCCGGGAAAGCGAAAGTGCGGTTAAGGTGATGCTCGTCGACCACCTTCCATTGTGGTACTTGCTGGTGAAGGGATTCGAGTTCTTTGCCTTTAAGGGCGGGAACGCCTCCGCGGCAGGGTACGCAAGTCTTGCTGGCGAGAGATGCCATAGAAAAATCTCCGCCCACATTGTAGCCGTTAAGCAGACAGAAGAGCGATGCCCTCGCGAAGAGGCGGGTGTCCCCCCCGTGCAGGTTAAGCGAAGCTCGACCAGCCCGCGGATAAGGTCACTTCACATCTGAAAAGGCTCGTCGGGGTCAGGTTCGCGCACCGGCACATCAGGATTTTCAGGTCCGTCGGGCGGTTCCTTTACCGGAGGCGGGGAAGGTTCAGGTATTTGGCGCAAGTAAAATTGCATGGATCTAGGATGCCGGCAAACCCGCTCGCGCTGTGCGTCGCGCTGCGAATTCGATGGCGGAGTCGAGGGACCTGGTGTTCTGAATGATGAACACCAATCAAGGCGCGATCGTCTGCACTCGTGCTGGCAGCGCAGATTGCAGGCTCAATCCTGTTGTCGTTTCCCGGCGTAGCACCGACTCTATTGATTAGTATCGGCACACCCACCATTGGCAGTGCACCGAAAGTGGGGCAAATCTATTGTGTACCGAGGCGGTCGGGTGTATATTACCGCTCTGTCGGAAAGGCAAGAGAAATTCCGACGTTAAGTCACCTGCTGCAGGTCAGTTCGCGGTTGGTTGAACGGACTCGATTGCTGCGCACTGCGAATCACCCAACAAATCTGAGTAGTTAATTACTGGTGCTGCCAATGACTGGCCCGGAACGCCGCCAAACCCCCAGGACGACGCTGGAGAAGCACGCCTATATCAACATTGAGCCGAATAACGGTGGCATCGTGTTGAATGTTTCGGATGGAGGACTCTGCTTTCACTCCTTTGATCCGGTTCCGCGGAATGGAAAGCTCAGATTCTGGTTCTCAGAAAACGGCCAGCGAATCGAAGCCGACGGCGCCTTGGAGTGGACGGACGAGACGCAAAAGGGAGGCTTGCGATTCACGGCCCTGCCCGCAGAGGCGCGCGAGAAAATCCGCGACTGGGTCGACCACCCTGCAACCACGCCGACTGCTGGTGTGAGATCTGGACCGATGCCATGGCCTCCCGCGTCGCCTTCGCCTGGCAGCAGGCCTCAGGATAAGAAAGCTATGCCGGTTGATTCTGCCTCGCTCGTCGTGGCTTCGTCCAGCGTAAAAGTACCATTGCCGTCGAGCGCGTTCTCTCGTGGGTTGGTCACCGGACTTATGATTGCGGCGGTCGCGGTGGCCGCAATCTTATTTCATGATTATCGCCGTCAGTTCGGTGAGACGCTCATCGAGTTGGGAGAGCGATTCGCCGCAAAGCCTCAGGCGCAGACCGCGGCCGTATCGGCAGCTTCCCCTTCGGCTTTGCCGAAGGCGCAAGCCGTGTCAACAGCGCCTCGCGCCTCCGAGGCAGCACC
The DNA here is from genome assembly GCA_036008085.1 of Terriglobales bacterium. Taxonomy (GTDB): domain Bacteria; phylum Acidobacteriota; class Terriglobia; order Terriglobales; family Acidobacteriaceae; genus JABDBE01. The sequence goes on along the minus strand of DASYOD010000083.1, from coordinate 10,358 downwards.
GGCCATGACGCCGGCCCCTACGCCTGCCGTTCCAGCTACGGTAACCCCAGCGCCGGCGGCGGTTGCTGCTTCCGCGTCCCGCAACATTCCACCGCCGCCCGAGAAAGTGGCGCCAGAACCTGTGGGCAGTTCGGTGAAGCTTGAACCCGCCAAGCCCGCGCTCACAGCCGACATTGCCGCTCCGCCAACCGCTGCCGGCGACGCTACTTCCAAGATGCCGGCCACGCATGCTGCCCCAGCAACCTCGTCAGCAAGTCCGACGATGGCTCCGTCAACTACGTCGCTAGTTGCTGTGTCAACCAGCGCCGATGCAACTGGGCCCACGACGGCGGCCACTCCCGGACCGGACTCGAATAAGCTTGGCGCGGGTCCTAAACCTGAACTGGCGAATCAGCCTGGAATCCACACGGAAGGTGGTAACGCGGCGAATGCTGATTCCAGCAGGGAACTATACTTCGAAGTAGGCAAATTCAAAAATGTATTTCAAGCGCGCGATGAAACTGACCGACTGGCCCAACTCGGTTTTCCTGTGACCTCGGTTGAGAAAGGTCATCTGTGGTCGAATTCCGTCCACGTTTTAGTTGGCCCTTACAGTGACGAGGATCAGGCCAAAGCCACGCACGAAAATCTACTGACTAGCGGCTTCAGGCCTCGACCCTTCGAAAAAGGTTGGCGCAACTTCACCTTGGTTTCTTCGGTAATGCTAAACGGTGCGCGCACTCCGGAAGGAGATTACATCGTCAGTTGGGAATCGTACATTGGCGATGCCAGCGTGAAGTTCTTGCACAACCACAGTGTGATTTCCAGCGCCGATGGAAGATGGGTGAAGCGCAACGTCAAATACCCGCATGATGCGTATTTGTACAGAAGAAATCCTGACGGATCGCGGACCTTACTTGAAATTCATTTTGGGGGCATGCGGCAGGCGCTGGTATTCGGCAAAGGGTAGCGATTGACCCTGGAGAATGCACTCGCGGAGTTTACTACTTAGTATCGACCCCCCCTCCCCCTTTTAGCTGCAAAATCTAGAAAACAATCGATCAGTTTCTTGACAATGTGCCAGATCTTTGAGTTTTCAGGAGTTACACGCAAAATCTAGAGAACATGGGAGTTGCGCTGCCGCAATTGCGGCGCAACGGCCCACTTCGGGAATGGCAGGCGCTATTTGCGAAGTCCAGGTGGGGGCAGATTGTCAAAGACGTTATATTATCTAGGAGATAATATTGTATAACGTATATTATCTGATTTGCGTACGCATAGTCAAGATCATTCGAAGCGTCCAGGAATTTTTTTCTATGCTCCGCCACGATCGATCGCATGCGGAGAACATCATGTGGCACGTGCGATTGTGGGGAAGGAGCGCGAAGTCAGTCGCGCAAAAAGTTGCTTCTCAGTCAACGAGTTTTATGGCGGTGTTTCTCCAATCGCTAGAGCCGAGCTTGATTAGAATTAAGTGATGTTCGAGAAAGTTGAGACCGCCAGACTCACCCTTAGGAGGCCGGAGCCCGGAGACGCTGCTGCGATCTTTGCCAGATATGCCAGCGACAAGGAAGTCACTCGCTTGTTGGCTTGGCCTCGCCATATCACGATCCAGGCCACACGTACATTTCTGGAATTCAGTGACGCAGAATGGTCGAAGTGGCCAGTGGGACCGTATCTAATCGAGTCACGTCAGGACAAGATTCTGCTGGGGAGCACCGGATTGGTGTTCGAAAAACCAGAGTGTGCCGCGACGGGTTATGTTCTTGCCAAGGATTCGTGGGGCCATGGGTACGCGACCGAAGCACTAAGAGCAGTGAAAGAGATTGCGCGAAATGCCGGCATCCTTCGCCTGTACGCTGTTTGTCATCCCGAGAATCTGGTTTCCGGGCGCGTGCTGCAAAAATGTGGCTTTAAACTTGAACGAATCTTAACCAGACACTGCAAGTTTCCGAATCTCAGAGAGGATGATCTCTGCGATGTGCTCTGTTACGGCATTCAGCTCGGAAGATGAGTGTAACAGCCATTTACGCTCACAACCACGGTCGTGACCGCAGGCCCCCGGTCTACGACCTGGCGATCTGGCTAGTTATGGCAGGTTATCTTCCGGATTCCCGGTGAGCCCGAAACTGACACCTTCGGGTCGTAGGTGACAGTGCATTCCGATGTTTCTGCCGGAAGTTGCTTTACGAGGAATCGCTTGTCCCTCAATCCAAGGTGACGGATAATAAATACCCGCCCGAGGAGGACCCATGAAGCGCCCATCAGTGCAACCCTGTAGACTTTCCGAATCACTGCATCGACAACTCAACTCCTATGCCCTTGCTGCCAGTGCGGCTGGAGTGGGTGTCCTGGCATTGGCTCAACCTGCGGCGGCGCGAATCGTTTACACGCCCGCCAAAGTAAAGATTGGCTACCTCGCTTACCACCTTGACCTCAACCATGACGGGATCACTGATTTTCAAATCGAAACTGGATATTCCACCAATCAAACGTTTAAAACCGCGGATATTTTCGCGTTTGCTCCAATGAGTCAACGAGGCAACAAAATGGCACACGCCAAGGGCCGGGTAGGTCTGGCACGCGCCCTGAAGCCGGGTGTCCGGATCGGGCCAGGGGATATTTCTTCCTCGGCTGGGTTCTTAGTTTGGGAGGAACACCGAAACCAAGGCACAAACTTTCGTACGGGCCAGTGGATCAATGTCAAGAACCGCTATCTAGGTCTCAGCTTTCAAATTAAGGGAAAAACTCACTATGGTTGGGCACGCCTGAACGTCAAAGTTAGTAGGCGAGGATTTGATGCCGTCCTCACAGGCTACGCCTACGAAACCATCCCGAACAAACCCATCATCGCGGGGGAAACGAGGGACACCAATGGGATCGTCGTCGAAGTACCGCATGCCAACCTCGCCATGCCCACTCGTGAACCGGCCAGCCTTGGCGCGCTGGCGACGGGAGCCCCAGGATTGTCGATCTGGAGGCGCGAGGCGTATGTGTCCGCCGCACCCGAAGGCATGTGACTTTACGAACCAATTGTTGGCACGAAATCGCCTCTCTGACAATGTCGGCCCGTGTCAAGCACTTTTCGAGCACACTGCAGCATGCACTCAAAGAAGAGCGCCATTTTGCTCTCTTAGATGGTGTTGCTTTTGCTTTTCCAACCGTAGGCTCGCTCGTAATCGTTTTCAGGTCAAAACTCAGTCCGACCCATGCATCTCTTCGGTCGCAACCGCGATCATGATTACTACTTCGAACTCCTCGTTACCGAGGAGCAGGACGCCCAATCAGTTACTCGGTGTTCGACTGCACACCATGGCGATGTCCGGGCTGTCCCGCGTGCGAACCGAACTTGCTCCACTGCTGATAGTCCCACCCCTGACGCATCATCCAGTACAGACGAACCGCCAACTTGCGGGCCATCGCCACCTTGGCGGTTTTCCTTCCTCGTCGCATCCTCAGGTGGAGATATTTGCTGCGCCACTCGGGCAGGATGCGCACCGTCACCTGCGCCGCTTCCACCAGCAAGAAACGCATCATCGAACTTCCTTGTTTGGTGATATGCCCCAGGCGTCGTCGATTGCCGCTGGAGTCCTCCAACGGCACCAGCCCGAGATAGCTCGCGATTTGCTTGCCACACTGAAAGCGTTCGGCGTCCCCCATGAAAGGCGCGGTGGGCGAAATTAAGGGTTGGGCAGAAGAAGGCTGCGTAACGTTTGCAGGTGATGGCTGTTCAACGCGGACGCTCCATGACTCTTAGGGTCTGGGGCGTTTCGTTTTGGATTCAGGGCGAAGATATAATCTGCCTTGATGGACGGCAGTATCAGGGAACGAGTGGAGGCTCTGAGGCGAGAAATCGCAGAAATCCAGCAGCTGAATCTAGAATATTTGCAACTACGCGGCTCGTACCCTGTGGCGGAAAACGATCACATGAGACGCGAACAGAGGCTGAAAGAAATCATTAATGAATTGAAGTCCATGACAGACTGGAAAACACCATAGGCACCCCCCGCCGAATTTTCACCGCTTGCCGGAAGTACTTCGACATGCGGTTTGCATGTCACTGGCTGATGCGGACCAAGGACGATTTGTGCTTGAGTGAGTCCTGGTTCGGCTGACTTGAGAAACCACGCCCCGCTTGCGCCTAGTCCTGCGTCACACCTTCAACCGTTCTTGTACGTGGAGCCAAGGTTGTATTGGGCATATTTCTCCCCTTGTTCCGCCGCCTTGCGATACCATGCCATGTCTAAGGAGGAACGAAATGCGAAAAGCAATTAACGTGATGATCGCCTTTGTGTTTGCAGTCGTTTTTGTTTGCGATGGTGCGCAGGGGGCGCACGCCCAAGGAAACCAAGGCGCACCTAGCAGAACTGACAATAACAAAGCAGCTACCGCGACTAGTTGCTCCCTACTAACTGCCGGGACGATCGAGAAAGTGATGGGCCAGTCTCTATGGGGCAATCCCCAGGCACGAACAGCACCTCCGATGTACGGCGGCGCTTCGGGTTCGAGTTGCACGTACATCGTAGGAGCCGTGCGGATCGAACTCACGGTTTACACAGAAGCATCGTCTGCGAAAGCCAAGCAGGACTTCGACACATATGGCCTCACAGCCAACGATTCCAAGGGCAAGCCTTCGATCGGGGACTCGGCATACTGGGTAGAGCCTCACACTAGCAAGAGCTCGCGTGACAGCAGCCTTTCCCTATTCGTGTTGAAGGGGAAGGTCCACTTCAGCATCAAGATGACTCCGGCGAACGAAAAACAGCTGAAAGATCTGGCCGCCGCAGCCGCCGCAGGCATCTGAAATCGTCTTGGGGCTATCGGGTACACCATTTTTTAGGCATATGTGCCCAGGAAGATTAAGTTTGCGCCAAACGGCTGGTAGCTGCAAAATAACCTCAGTTGTCGCAAAATCGAACCGAGTTGCCTCTATTAACAGAATCCACGACTGTTGAACAACCTGCCCGAACGAGCCGCTTCCACAGCAGCTAACAGCTCGCTTCCTGCGTGTGCTTTAACAACGTAGCCGATCGCCCCCAAGCTGAGAGCTTCATGCATCACATCCTCAGAGGATTCCTGGCTCACAAAGAGTATCGTGGATTCCGGAGCAAGCTTGCGGATTCGTCGAGCGGCTTCGATTCCATTCAGTGTTGGAAGCCCGATGTCGAGCAGAATTAGGTCCGGTCGCAATCCTTCCGTTTGCCGGACTGCTTCTAAGCCATCGGAGACTTCGCCAACAATTTGCAGTCCCGGGACTGCCCGCAGCAGGAAAGAGAGAAACCGTCGGAAGGGCTCGTAATCCTCCACCAAGAGAACGCGGAGTGACCGGGGCATATGTCCCTTTGTAGAACTCTAGTCTATGTATCTTGGTGATCCAAATTATTACAGCAGGGCGGCTCAACAAAGGGAACTGGCAGAACTGTCAGGGACGGCAGAAATTTCTCCTGCGGGCTTGCTTAAAACCGAGTCGCATCAGAAATCGTGTGGATTGAAAGATCCATACGAGAACTGCGACCGCACTAACGAGCAAGAGAGCGGCTAAAGAGCCGTCATATGTTGCCATGATGAACGTATACATCGGGAACAGGGAGAGCAACAGTACACCTCCAGCCGCGCGAACGCCGCCAGCCATCATGAAACCACCGCCCGAGAAACTTGCACCGCTGGCCATGAATAACCCACCGAGAAGCCAGACACCCGCGAGCATGGACAGACCTATCCGCCTCGGTGGAGCGCCTTTGTTTGCCCACTTCGTAGCGACAAAAATGCCTAAGAAAGTCAAAGGCATCACTGCGGTGATGATTCGCACATCCAACGAATTGAACTTGTATGCGCGGACCGCGTGCAGGAGTGTGTCAGGCAACCAGAAGCTCGTTGCTCCCAGCAGCATCAATCTGGGTACGTGCCGACGTTGCTCTATCCATGACCACCGCACCACCCAACTGTATCCAACCGCATTCCGGGTGTCTACGTTACTTGCGCATAGCGGCTGCCGAGGTTCGGGAACTGATAACTGGCGATAAATCCGTTACACTCATCGACCATGCCCAGCCAATTCCTCAAAACGTGTTGATTCCACGACAATGTCGGCTCCCACGCCTCGAGTAAAGTTGGTGGTGCTAAAGCCAACCGACGGGCTCGGGAGAAAGCAGCCGAACGATGATCATTATAGGAGTAGGTTTTCACCCCGAGTTTCAGCAAATTGCTTCGGTGGATACCGACGGCGGAGAGTTCCAGGAAGAACGGCTAGCCCATCGGGAAGAGGCGGAGAGTTCTACCGTGCTCTGGCGGGTCAGAAAGTGCGTGTCGGAATGGAAGCCAGCGGGCAAGCACGGTGGTTTGAACGGTTGCAGGAAGCTTTGCAGTTTGAGTATTCCAGTGGGAACCGGCAACGGCTGGGGCACATCACGAAACAGGGGAGTTCGATGTTGCGCTTCTTGTTGGCGAAAGCTTCCCAAGTTACGGCACGTAGCGTTCCGGAATGGCGCAGCAAGTATTTCCACTTGATGATGCGCCGGGGCCGGAAGATAGCCAAGGTCGCGATGGCGCGACGCTTGGCGATTGCTCTGTATTGGATGTGGCGCAGGGAATGGGATTACGAACGAGTGAAAAAGTTCGGTTCGCACGCGGGCCAGCTCGGTACACTGACCGAAGAGATGCGTGGGTCGGACCGAGTGTCCTGACCTGAATGGGATTACGTGCGAGCCTAAGGTTGGCAGAGCAAAAGCAACACCCTCTACGAGCGCGAGATGGCGCTCTTGTTTGAGTGCACGCTGCAGTGTGCTCGAAAAGTGCTTGACGCAGGCCGACATTGTCAGAGACGCCTGGTTACATAAACCATCGGCAAACAGCCAGCGACGCAGCGGTGCTGTGTCGGCCTACTGCAGCTTCGCGCACGCTTTGGCTTCCTTCAGGACTGGGATGTCGGGGTGTTATTCCACCCTAAGAACGCTCCGAGTTCCTCCAGGAATATGCGCCACGCTGGTTCCTGCGCGAGAAGAATATGATTTCTAGTGCTGAGCGGGACAAATCGTGCGCTTGGGATTTCGGCGGCCAGAATTCGCCCTTCTTCCGCCGGTATAACTCGATCGCGATCGGCGTGGAAGACGAGGGTAGGCACGGAGACCGATGGCAGGAGAGGCCGGACGCTGATCTCGTCGATCAGCATCAACATGCGGGCGGCATTCCCCGGACTCGCTGATATCCGCTGTAGATCATCGAGCCATCGGTGCTGCTCGGGTGTTGAGTTGTCAGGAATAAAAAAATTCGTGAACATCGACTTGAAATCCGGATTGTTCTTGCCCCAATCCAGCCGCACCAGGGTCTGCAGAGCTCGCCGCTCGGCCATCTGTTCTTCTGTGCCGCGCGCGGTCAAGCCGCGTGAAAACGCACCTAGCAAGACCAGGTGGCTCACACGCTCGGGATGCCGTACGGCATAGGTAATGGCTACCGCTCCGCCTTGGGAGATCCCCAAGAGTGCGAATTTCTCAACGCCTGCCGCCTCTACTACTGTCTCCAGGTCCTTAACCCAAAGTTCGAATGACATCTCCTTCACGTCCCGTTGCGAGAGGCCATTGCCACGTTCGTCGTAGCGGATCAAGCGATTATGTTTTGGCAATTCTGCGAGCCAGTGCTTCCAGATCGGACTGTCCCATTCGTAGTCCAAATGATTGAGCCAGTTGGCAGACTTTACCAGCGGATATCCGGAGCCGGTGCTTGCATAGGCCAGCCGAACACCGTCTGTGGTGACGCAAAATTGGATCTTTTGCCGTGCCGCCGACGTAGGGGCGATTGCGGCAACCCGTGCCGGCCCTGTGTCTCGTCTCAGCCGCTGGAGGTCGGTGCGAATATCAGACGCGTGCTGGTACCTGAGGTTGCGATCCTTCTCCAAACATTTCGTGATGATCCGCTCTAGTTCAGCGGGCACTTCGGCGTTCAGCCGAACCGGGGGAACGGGTGCCCGGTTCAAGATTGCTTCAAAGATCACCCCGGTACTCTCTCCACGGAATGGCAAGGCACCGGTCGCCATTTCATAAAGAACAACACCGAAGGAAAACAGGTCCGTTCGCGGATCCAATTCTTTAGCCCGAACCTGTTCTGGGGACATATATGCTACGGTTCCTAATGTGCTTCCGGGGCTTGTCAGATGGTCTGAGTCGACTTCCTGAGTGGCGAGTGTTGTCTCATGGCCTGTAGTGCCCTTCGATGAACTGACCTTGGCAAGACCAAAGTCCAGAATCTTGGCTTGGCCCCGTTCGGCGATGAAGATATTTGCAGGCTTGATGTCTCTGTGGATGATGCCTTTGGAATGGGCAGCGTCCAAAGCATCGGCAACTTCGATAGCCGCACCGAGCAAATGTTCAAACCCCATAGGCCGACCCGTGATCGCGTGTTTCAGTGTTTTGCCCTCCAAACACTCCATCACGATGAAGCGAATGCCGTCTTGCTCGCCGATTTCGTAAATGGTGCAGATGTTCGGATGATTCAGCGCAGAAGCGGCACGAGCCTCGCGGCGGAAGCGTTCAAGAGCTTGCGGGTCTTTCGCTAGGTCTTCGGGCAAGAGCTTCAGGGCGACGAAGCGTCCAAGTTCAGTATCCTCCGCCTTATACACCACACCCATTCCACCACCGCCGAGCTTCTCGACGATGCGGTAGTGCGAGATGGTTTGGCCAATCACTGGAGCAGAATCCTACGTCTGCGGAAACAGGCAAGTCAATGAAAGCGATGGTTGGCGGTGGCTCAAGAGGATAGTTGTTGCAAAATCGGCTGTTGAAAAACCGTTCCCCTGCTTGACGGAGTGGCCGTGTTTCCACAAACGGGTGCAGACCGAAGGAGTGTTTGTTCCCGAAAGTTTACTCAAAGAGCGGGCGGCGGAGGCACTTTCTCTCCTTGGCGAAGTCGTTGCATTCGTTCGAGCGCATTCTCATCACGATCAATGTTTCGCAAAATGTGAGTTTCATAACGCAAAAGTCGGTCGAGCACGGCTGTCTGAGGGACTAGCAGCGCGTCGCCTTGCGCCTGAGCCCGCCCAACGACGAAGGTATTGGATGTCTCACTGCGGAGTTCCGGGTTGCTGAAAGTTCATCGGCGGTATCCCGGGCTCGGCGAAAGTGAGTGGCATTGTCGCTATTGGAAAAGGTTGTTCTTCTTTAGATACCAGTACCTTTCGATGGCGCGGTTCAGATCCCGGCACGCTGCGCTGTAGTGGCGGGGAGGGTCTAATGCACCACTTTGCTCTCTGGCAGACCAGGAACTACGTTGTTCCGCGTTGCTCAAAAGATCAGCCAGCGTGGAGCTTTCCTGTTCGAGCAAATGGAAGACCATCTGCTTGCTCTGCTCGGGGTCAACGATGACTTTCGACTCAACGCTGGATTCTCCTTTTTCGTCGAGCGCTGGTAGAGGCATACGGTAAGTCTCTGAGTGGCGGACCAGGTGATGCGCCAATAAAGCCGCATCCGGATTGGTGGGTACCCACTGGGTCAGTAGTTGCCGAAACTGCGTGCCGAAAGCTTTATCGAGCAAATCGTGCCATTTCTCATCGATTCGTCCCAGGCTCATAAATTCCTGTTTGACAGATTCGAGTAGCCGAATGCCTTTGCCCAGTCCCTGCTTGCCGGAGAGGTACCAATCGGCGTGTGCCGATCCTGGCGGCTGGTCACTTTGGGATCGATATTCACCATCTTCGCCCAGTAACCGATTGATGTACCGCGTTTCGACTATTAACGCCGATGAGCATCGACCTATGCAAGTCACGATCCTCTCGAACTGAACTTCTTGCAGGACAGTCTTCGGTGCAAGTTCGGCGTGGAGACTTCGGCGTAATGTTTCCAAGCGCCGACTGTCCTCATCGTTCAGCACTAATTTTTGCGCAAACAAGCCGTGAGTGACCGCGTTCATCTTCGAGCGCTTTGTTCCTATGGCGGTTTTGGGACCGGTTGAATGTTTCGCATTGCGTCTATTTGCGGCGAGTTTAGCCGGGGTAACTTTTTTTTCCGTTTCCGCAACGCAGTTGCCGGCCAGCGCATTTAAATTTTGTGGAACTCTGGAGACCGATCAGATTGGTATACAAACAAAGTGCCCAGGCAGGATGCTTACTTTCCTAAGCTAACAGGATAGTCGACTTTCAGTGCGACCTGAAGCTCTCGAAGGTACCTGGCGGGGCTTACTACCTGATGTCCCTTCACGAGCACGTGCCACCGCAGGCACGAGGAGAGCTCAAGGAAGTGGGCTGGACGAAAGGAACTGGAACTAGCCACGATTCCGCGTAGGGAGGGCTTTTCGGTACTGCTCGAACGAAAGCCGGACATAGTGCTGGTCTATGGAGACGTGAACTCGACAGTAGCTGCGGCGCGGCTCAAAGCGCCTCATCACTTCCGCTG